>NZ_JBEOSP010000027.1:0-19310 GCF_040303105.1 Kitasatospora sp. NPDC096128
CCCGCCCGGCCCCCCGCCCCCCCCCCCCCCGGCGCCCGCGGCCGCGCCCCCGCCCCCCGCGGGGGGCGGGCCCCCCCCCCGCCCCCCCCGTCCGGGTGAGGCCGCCGCAGCGCCCCGGCGGGCGCCCGGGACCGGCAGCGAGAGCGCCGGGGCGCCGTTCGTGCCCGTCCGACCGGGCGCGGAGCGGCTCGGTAGGATACCTACCGGACGGTTCACGCCCGTCGCCCCGTCGGCCCCCATAGGATCGGCCGCTGCCGAGGTACAGAACTTTCCAGGGAGGCTGCGATGGCCAGGCAGGCCCGTGCGCTGGCGACCCGCCAGACGGTACTCCTCGCGGCGGCCGAGGTGTTCGACGAGCGGGGCTACGCCGCCGCCACGATGTCCGAGATCCTGGACCGGGCCGGTGTCACCAAGGGCGCGCTGTACTTCCACTTCCGCTCCAAGGAGGAGCTGGCACTCGCCGTGATCGAGGGGCAGGGCCTCTGGATCGCCTCCTGGGAGCCCTCCTCGGACAGCCCGGTGCAGACCCTGATCGACCTCGGGTACGCGTTCGCCCGCGCGCTCCAGGAGGACCCGCTGGTGCGCGGCAGCATCCGGCTGACCATCGAGCACGGCAGCTTCACCCAGCCGCAGATCGCCGCCTACCAGGGCTGGATGGACCTGGTCCGCGAGCTGCTGGAGCGCGCCCGGGAGGCCGGGGACCTCCACCCGGGGGTCGACCTGGTGGCGGCCGCCGGGGTGATCACCGGGGCGGTGACCGGGATCCAGCTGAGCTCCCAGGTGCTGGCCGACCGGCAGGACCTGATCCAGCGGATGGCCGACCTGTGGACGCTGCTGCTGCCCGGCCTCGTCCAGCCGCACGCGCTCGCCCGGCTGAGCGTCGCCGAGCGCGGCTGAGCCCCGCCTGGGCTGCGGGTACGGGCTGAGGGCACGGGCTGCGGGGCCGGGGGCACGGGCTGCGGGCTACGGCTTCCGGCCGGCGGGGCCCGGCGCGGCCCTGCGACCGGCCGGGGTCAGACCCGGTAGCCCGCGCAGTCGCCCGGCCCCACCAGGGCCGGCAGCGCGGCCGCCCAGAGCCGCCGGACGGCCTCCGGCTCCGGCCGGCCGACCTCCTCGGCGGCCAGCAGCACCTGGCCCGCCACCACCGCGGTGAGCAGCTCGGCGCAGGCCCGCCGGTCAACCCCGGGGCGCAGCTCGCCGGCCCCCTCGGCCCGGTCCAGCAGCCGGAGGACGACGGCGGTGAGGCTGCGCCAGGCGGTGTCCGCTCCGGCGGGGGCCCCGGCCGGCCGCGGTCCCTGGCGGCCGAGCCGGACGCCGGCCCGCACCACCACGTCCTCGCGCAGCAGCCGGGCCAGCTCGTGCGAGAAGTCGATCAGCCCCTGGACGGCCCGGCCCTCGGTGCGCAGGGCGCGCAACGCGGCCGAGCCGATCTCCCGCCCCGCGGCGGCCCGGACGCCGTCGGCCAGGGCCTGCTTGGAGACGAAGTGGAAGTAGAGGGCGCCCTTGCTCACCCCGGCCCGGCGGCTGATGTCGACCAGGCTGGCGGCTTCGAACCCGACCCCCGCGAAGGTGTCCGCGGCGGCGAGCAGCACGGCCTGCCTGGTCCGCCCCGCGCGTTCCTGCTTGACCACTGACCCCTCCGGACTCCGCCGGACGCGCTCCCCGCCCCACCCGGCTGCTGTCGGCGCGCCCTCGGTCGGAGGCGGCACCTCGCATGCGGACGGCACTGGCCGAAACCGCATGGTTGGTATCTAATCTAGCGCCTGTGTCGACCCCGCCGTCCAGCGGGGACCGCCCCCCGCCCAAGGTCTGCCCTCCCCGTTTCGGGCATTCCCGCAGACCAGGGGCCGGGTAGCGTGGTCGCTCCGGGTCGAACGGCGAGGCCACCCCCGACCGTAGAAGACAAACCGGGTGGTATGTATGTTCTGCTGTGGGGCGTCCGTGGCGGGCGCTCGACCGACACCCTGGAGCTGGGGCCAGTCATGCCATTGATCGTAGAGCCGGACGCCCACGGTCCGTACGCCCACCCCGGCTCCGGCCACGGCACCGGCCCCGACGCCGGCTACGACTTCCACGACCGGACCGTTTCCCGGCACCTGGTGCACCGCGCCTCGGTCTCCGAGGTCTTCCTCACCGGCTGGCAGGCCACCGGCCCGTACGACTTCCTGCTCGGCGCCCAGTGGCCCCGGCTGCACGGCTTCTACCGGCTGCCCGGCGACCGCTACCACGACCCGGTGCTGATGGCCGAGACCGTCCGGCAGGCCGGGCTGCTGATCGGCCACGCCGGCTTCGGGGTCCCGCGCGGTCACCACTTCGTCATGGAGGAGCTCGGCTATGCGCTCGGCGAGGCCGGCCTGCCCGGCCTCGCCGTCACCGCCGACCCGGCCTCGCTGATGCTCACCGTCGGCTGCCAGGACGTCCGGATGCGGCACGGCCGGCTGGCCTCGCTGCGGGTGCACGCCGAAGTCACCCGGAACGGCCGGCGGATCGGCCACGGCGCCGGCCAGCTGCGGGTGGTCACCCCCGCCTCGTACCAGCGGCTGCGCGGCCCCGACCGGCGCGCCGTCGCCCCGCCCCGCCCGCCGGAGCCCGCCGCGCCCGAGCTGGTCGGCCGGGCGCAGTCCGCGGACGTGGTGCTCAGCCCGACCCTGCGGCCGGACACCTGGCTGCTGCGCGCCGACGCCGGGCACCCGGTGCTGTTCGACCACGAGCTCGACCACGTGCCCGGGATGCTGGTGCTGGAGGCGGCCCGGCAGGCCGCCCAGCGGCTGCACCACCCCGAGCCGGTGGTGCCGGTCGAGCTGGTGACCTCCTTCGACCGCTACATCGAGCTGGACCGGCCCTGCTTCGTGCAGGCCGTCCGCGAGCGGGCGGCGGACGGCCGCCGCACCCCCGTCCTGGTCCGACTGCTCCAGGACGGGCGGACGGCGGCCGAGTGCCGACTGCTCACCGAGCCGGTCGACGGTCCGCGGGTGCCGGTCCGGCGGGACGCCTTCGAGGGCCGCCCCGCCGCGACCGGCCTGCTGCCGCTGGCGAGTTGAGGGTCAGGCGGGATGAGGCTCAGGCGGGATGAGGGTCAGGCGGCCACCAGTGCGGCGGGCCGCCGCCCCGCGTGCATCACGCTGAGGTTGGCCGCGAGCCGGACCGGGTCCTGGGCCAGCCAGAGCCGCAGTGCCGCGCCCAGGGCCGCGCTGGCCGACTCGATCCGGAGGTCGGTGATCTGGGCGATCCGGGCCGCGCCGGGCACCAGCAGGTCGGCCAGCGCGGTCGGCAGCCAGACGGTCAGCGCGCACGGCGCCGGCGTCGCGAGGGCGCTCAGCAGCCGGTAGGCGTCCCCCGGTGCGCTGAGCGTGGGGATGATGTCCAGCAGAGCGTCGGCCGCCACTTCGGACACGTCGCTCCGGTGTCCCTGGGCGAGCCGTCGGAGCAGCATGCGCTCGGCGGCGGTGATTCGGACGGTCAGCATGACCTCGTCGCACTCCATTGCGCGATTCCTCCTCGTTCCTCCCCGTACCGGCACGGACGGCCGGCACGAACTACCCCTTGTTGCACCTCGGCCCGGCTACCTCCTGCGGAAAGCCGGGCCGATGGGTGTGTGCCCCCGGTCAGATCCCCGCGTACGAGTGCTTGCCGGTGACGAAGATGTTCACGCCGTAGTAGTTGAAGAGCCAGCAGGCGAAGGCCCCCAGCGCCAGGTACGCGGCCTTGCGGCCCTTCCAGCCGGCCGTCGCGCGGGCGTGCAGGTAGCAGGCGTAGGCGACCCAGGTGATGAACGACCAGGTCTCCTTCGGGTCCCACTCCCAGTACTTGCCCCAGGCGGCCTCGGCCCAGATCGCGCCCGCGATGATGGTGAACGTCCACAGCGGGAAGACCAGGGCGTTGATCCGGTACGACAGCTTGTCGAAGGTGGACGGGGCGGGCAGACGGTTGCAGACCGACACCCGGACCCGGGCCAGCCTGATCCGGGTCTTGCTGTACTTCCCCTCGGCCGACCGCGCCGCGCCGGGCCGCAGGAACTCGTAGAAGCCGGCGTCGGCCTTCTTCCGGAACGAGTCCTGGAACAGGTACAGCAGCGTGGCGATGAACGCCGCGTAGAAGGCGCCGCCGCAGAAGATCGCGGTGGAGACGTGGATCGCCAGCCAGTACGAGTGCAGCGCCGGGACGAGCTGCTCCGAGTCGGTGTACAGCACCTGGGTGGCGATGCCGAGGGTCAGCAGCACCGCGACGACGACCGGCAGGCCGAGCCAGCGGACGTTCTTCCGCGCGGCCAGCAGCACCAGGTACGCCGCCGTCATCGCGAACGCGAAGGCGCAGGAGAACTCGTACATGTTGCCCCACGGCCAGCGGGAGACCGAGAGGCCGCGGGTGACGATGCCGCCGCCGTGCAGCAGCACCGCCAGGACGGTGAGCGAGACGGCGATCCGGCCCGCCAGGTCGGCCTTCTCGCTGGTGCCGGCCGCGCCCGGGCCGTCCTCCTCGTCCGCGCCGCGCCCGGTGGTGACCACCGTCGCGCCCTCGCCCGCCACGGCGGTGCGGGTCAGCGTGGTGGTGCCGCCGCCGGCGCCCGCCACGGTGACGGTGACCTTCTTCACCGCCTTGCCCGCGGCCGGCTGCCCGGCCGCGGCGACGGTCTCGGCCAGACTGCCCGCCTGCTCCTTCGAGCGGACGGCGACGGCACCCTTGCTGCCGAAGGTCCACTCGATCATGTGGGCGAACATGGCGAGCGTGTAGACCGCCATCGCCGAATAGATCAGCTTGTTGGAGAGGTCGGCCAGCTGTGGGTCGACTCCCGAGGCGAGGTGCACCGTCTACTCCTTGGAGTTCTGGTCGGCAGGGGCTGTGGGGTCTTCTGCTGCGGAGTCTGCTGCTGCGCTGTCTCCCGCCGGGAGGTCCTCGGCCGGGAGCTCTTCGGCCGGCAGGTCCTCGGCCGCGGGCTCCTGGTCCTCCGACGCCGGGGCGTCGTCCTGGAGGTCCACCGCGAGTTCGGCCAGCTCCTCGGCGATCTTCGCCGACTCGCTGCGGGCCAGGCCGGCCAGTTCCACCTGGGTGCCGCCGCCCGGCAGGGCCACCGCCCGCACCCAGATCCGGCGGCGCTGGATGAACAGCGAGCCGATCAGGCCGAGGATCGCCAGGACCGCGCCGGTCAGCGCGATCTCGTTGCCGGGGCGGTGCGAGACGTTGAAGCTCGCCCACTGCTTGTAGCCCTCGAAGGTGACGGTGCCGTAGCCGTCCGGCAGGGTCCAGCCCTGGCCGGGCTTGAGCAGGGCCTTGGCCGGCTGGCCGTCCTGCTGCAGCTGGGTGAGCTTCGAGGTGTTCAGCTGGTAGATGTTCTGCGGCAGACCGGAGTCGGTGCCGAGGTCGCCGGCGAAGGCGTTCAGCACCAGCTCGGGGGCGGCGTCGCCGGGGAACAGCGAGATCGGGCCGGTGCCGGCGAAGCTCAGCGGGGCGGTCGGCAGGAAGAAGCCGGAGAAGCCCAGCTGGGTCTTGGTGCCGTCCGGGCCGACGCCGTAGTCGGAGGCCTTCACCACACCGGTCGAGGTCAGGTTGGCGTCCTGCGGCAGGAACGGCACGACGTCGTGGTAGACCACGTCGCCCTTGCCGTTCTTCACGGTGATCACCGGGGCGTAGCCGTGGCCGATCAGGTAGACCTTGCTGCCGCCGATCTCCAGCGGGTGGTTGACCTCGATCGTGCCCTTCTTCAGCTTCGACTCGTCGCTGCCCTCGTAGTACTCCACGTTCGCGGTGAACTGCCGGGCGGCGCCCATCTGGTCACCGGTGTTCTGGAACTTCGAGGTGAAGTCGTCGAGCTTCAGGTAGAAGGGGTCGAGGTCCTGGTTGCCGTAGAACCGGGTGCCGGTGAAGTCGTCGAGCTGGGTGATGGTGTTGGAGTAGCCCTGGCCCTCGACCATCAGCTTGCCGCCGGTGCCGGAGGCCAGGCTGGACCAGGCGAAGCCGCCGAGCAGCGCGAACAGCGACAGGTGGAACAGCAGGTTGCCGACCTCGCGCAGGTAGCCCTTCTCGGCGGCCACCGAGCCGCCGGACAGGTTGGCGCGGAAGCCGCGCTTGCGCAGCAGCCGGTGCGCGGCCGCGGTCACCCGCTCCGGGTCCGCCCCGGTGCGCCAGGCCGCGTGGACCGGCATCCGGGTCAGGTTGCTCGGGGCGGCCGGCGGCTGGGAGCGCAGCACGCCGACGAACTGCCAGGTCCGCGGGATGATGCAGCCGGCCAGCGAGACGAACAGCAGGATGTAGATCGCGGAGAACCAGACCGAGCTGTAGACGTCGAACAGCTGGAGCTTCTCGTAGATCGGCGCGACGGTGGTGTGCTGCGCCTTCCAGGTCTGCACCTTGAACTGGTTCTGGCCGTTCTGCGGGATCAGTGACCCCGGGATGGCGGCCAGCGACAGCAGGAAGAGCAGGATCAGGGCGACCCGCATCGAGGTCAGCTGGCGCCACATCCAGCGCGCCCAGCCGAGCACCCCTATGCCGGTCGGCCCGTCGGACTCGACCGGCGCGGTGCTGAGCCGCTCGGCGGCGGAGTCGTCCGGCGCCGGGGGCAGCTCGGTATCGGTCGTGGTCTTGCTCACGGTCAGATTCCGATCTGGGAGTCGGCGGTCCAGGACTGCAGTTCGCTCATCCAGGAATCCCAGATCCCGGTGACGAGCAGCAGACCGACCGCGACGAGCATGCCGCCACCGATCCGCATCACGAGCGGGTAGTGCCGCTTGACCCACCCGAAGGCGCCCAGCGCCCGGCGGAAGGCCAGCGCGGCCACGATGAACGGTACGCCGAGGCCCAGGCAGTAGAAGGTCATCAGCAGGGCCCCGCGCGCCGCGTCCGCCTGGTTCAGCGACAGGGTCTGCACGGCGGCCAGGGTCGGGCCGATGCAGGGCGTCCAGCCGACGCCGAACACCATGCCCAGCAGCGGCGCGCCGACCAGGCCGACGGCCGGGCGGCGGTGCGAGCGCACCTCGCGCATGCTCAGGCCGGGGACGAGGCCCATGAAGGCCAGGCCCATCACCACGGTGAGCGAGCCGAGCACGATCGAGATGACCCGCTTGTGCTCCTGCAGGGTGTTGCCGAACTGGCCGAACAGCGCCCCGCCGGAGACGAAGACCACGGTGAAGCCGAGGATGAACAGCGTCGCCCCGAGCAGCATCCGGCCGCGCTTGGCGCCGCGGGCGTCCGCGAGGTCGGCGGCGGAGAAGCCCGTCACGTACGACAGGTAGCCGGGCACCAGGGGCAGCACGCAGGGCGAGAAGAAGGAGACCAGCCCGGCCGCGAGCGCGATCGGCGCCGCCGCCAGCAGCGCGCCGCTCTGCACCGTGGTGAAGTTGTCGGCCAGCGGGAGGGCGGCCGGGTGCAGTGGCCCACTCACTGCTGCTGCTCCGCGACCACCGGCTGGACGATCGACTCCAGCGCCTCCTGGGTCGTCCCGCCGACGGCGCGGGCGGCCAGCCTGCCGTCGCGGTCGACGATCAGGGTGGTCGGGATGGACTGCGGGTTGAGGCTGCCCTTGGGGAACTTGAGCAGCTGGGTGCCCGCCGGGTCGAAGATGCTCGGGAAGCTGACGCCCTGCTCCTGCTCGAAGCGGACGGCGTTGGTCTTGTCGGTGTCCCGGGTGTTGATGCCCAGGAACTGGACGCCCTTGTCCTTGTACTCGTCCGCGACGGCCTGGAGGTTCTTCGCCTCGGCCCGGCACGGCCCGCACCAGGAGCCCCAGACGTTCAGCACCACGACCTTGCCGCGGTAGTCGGAGAGCTTGACCTGGTTGCCTTCCAGGGTCTCCCCGGAGATGTCCGGCGCGTCCCCGCGCTTGCCGGTGTCCGCCTTCGACAGGTTGGTCCCCTTGACGGTCACGAAGCCGACCTGTCCCTCACTGCTGCTCGACGAGCCCGAGGAGGAACAGCCGGTGAGGACGAGCGCAGCGGCGGCGACTGTGGCGGCGGCTGCGGCGACACGGGGACGGGGGCGCGTCATGGCAGACATGTGAAAAGTTTCGCATGGAGTTCCGAGCCGGTTCGCCGGGGTCCCGCCTTGCGTGTCACACCCACTCTGACCTGCGAAGACTTCGGGCCACCAGGCGCTCGCCGGGTGACCCGAAGTCATACTTACGCACCGCTTACGGGCGTCAGGCGCCGAAGCTCTTACCCACCGGCTTGTCGCCCTTACGGCCCTTGCCGACCAGGTGCGCGGGCAGCAGGTCGCGGGCCGGCTCGCGGTACCCGACCGAGACGATGCTGTCGCCCTCGAAGGTGAAGCTGGTCAGCGAGGCCAGCGAGCACTGCCGGTTGCGGGGGTCGTGCCAGAGCCGGCGGCGCTCCACGAAGGAGCGCAGGATCCAGATCGGCAGCTGGTGGCTGACGCAGACCGCCTCGTGCCCGCGGGCGGCGTCCCGGGCGGCGCCGAGCGCGCCCATCATCCGCACCACCTGGTCGAGGTACGGCTCGCCCCAGGAGGGCTTGAACGGGTTGGTCAGGTACTTCCAGTAGCCCGGGTTGCGCAGCGAGCCGTCGCCGACGCCGAAGGTCTTGCCCTCGAAGACGTTCTCCGCCTCGATCAGCCGCGGGTCGGCCGCGACCTCCAGGCCGTGCGCCTTGGCGATCGGCTCGGCGGTCTCCTGGGCCCGCTCCAGCGGGGAGGCCACCACGTGGGCGATGTCCCGTCCGGCCAGGTCCTCGGCGACCCGGTCGGCCATCTGACGGCCCAGCTCGGACAGGTGGTAGCCCGACAGGCGGCCGTACAGCACGCCCTCCGGGTTGTGCACCTCACCGTGGCGCATCACGTGGACGACGGTGATCTCTTTGGCGCTCACTTCTCGACTGCTCCTGTGGTCTGGGAAGGGATCAGGCCGTGGCGGCGGCAGCGGCGCGGGCCGCGGCCGGCAGGGCGGCGGCGATCCGCTCGATCGCCCGGGCGTCGTGGGTCGCCGAGACGAACCAGGACTCGAAGGCGGACGGCGGCAGGTAGACGCCCTCGGCCAGCATCGCGTGGAAGAAGGCGGTGAAGCGGAACGCCTCCTGGGTCTTGGCCTGGTCGTAGTCGGTGACGGCCGCCTCGGTGAAGAAGACCGAGAACATGTTCCCGGCGGTCTGCAGCCGGTGCGCCACGCCCTCCTTGGTGAGCGCCTCGGAGACCAGGCCGGAGATCTCGGCGGAGACCCGGTCCACCGTCGCGTAGACCTCGTCGGTGCAGCCGCGCAGCTGGGCCAGGCCGGCCGCGGTGGCGACCGGGTTCCCGGACAGGGTGCCGGCCTGGTAGACCGGGCCGGCCGGGGCCAGGTGGGCCATCACGTCGGCGCGGCCGCCGAAGGCCGCGGCCGGGAAGCCGCCGCCCATGACCTTGCCGAAGGTCAGCAGGTCCGGCGCCCAGCCCTCGTTCGCCGCCTCCAGGCCGTACCAGCCGGCCTTGGAGACGCGGAAGCCGGTCATCACCTCGTCGGAGATGAACAGCGCGCCGTTGTCCCGGCAGAGCCGGGCCAGGCCGGCGTTGAAGCCGGGCAGCGGCGGGACGACGCCCATGTTGCCGGGCGAGGCCTCGGTGATCACGCAGGCGATCTCGCCCGGGTGGGCGGCGAAGGCCTGCTCGACGGCGGCCAGGTCGTTGTACGGCAGCACGACGGTGTCGCCGGCCTGGGCGCCGGTGACGCCCGGGGTGTCCGGCAGACCGAAGGTGGCCACGCCGGAACCGGCGGCGGCCAGCAGCGCGTCCACGTGACCGTGGTAGCAGCCGGCGAACTTGACCACCTTCGCCCGGCCGGTGAAGCCCCGGGCGAGCCGGATCGCGGACATGGTGGCCTCGGTGCCGGAGGAGACCAGGCGGACCTGCTCGACCGGGGCGACCCGGGAGACGATCTCCTCGGCCAGCTCGACCTCGCCCTGACCGGGCGTGCCGAAGGAGGTGCCGCGGGAGACCGCCTGCTGGACGGCGTCGATCACGGCGGGGTTCGCGTGGCCGAGGATCATCGGACCCCACGAGCACACCAGGTCGACGTACTCACGGCCGTCGGCGTCGGTGAGGTAGGGGCCGGTGCCGGACACCATGAAGCGCGGCGTGCCGCCGACCGCGCGGAAGGCGCGCACCGGGGAGTTGACGCCGCCGGGCGTGACCACGGAGGCGCGATCGAACAGCGACTGGGACTGGGGGGCTTCGTAGGGGTAGCTCACGGGAGACATGGTCTCAAATCGTGTCCTTGGGCTCTGCATGTCGGGCCCGATCATCTGGAACGATGATCCGGGCACCGTTGTCTGTACGGTTGTCCCTGACGGTCGTCCGTGGTGGTGGTGTACGGGCGGGGCCGCTGGCTGTTCCGGAGCACGGACCAGTCAGACTGTGTGCACAGGTGCGCGAGCGCTCCGGTTGTGTGCAGGGGTGTGGAGAGGACTGCCGCGTACCGAGAGTGGGTACGGCGGCGCATGACGGGTAAGGAGCACGTCCGGCGGGACGCCGGGCGTGCGGGGGTCTGTCGATTCCGGCGAATTCCGGTGAGGATGGTCCGAGTGTCCGAGGCGCAGGACGGCTTCGACGAGGCCGCGGGTGGCTCCCGTGGGCCCGCCGAGACCGCACGCGGGGGTACGGGAGCGGGTACGGGTCGTGGCCGCCGCGGCGGCGAGAGGCGGGGTGAGGGACGCGTGGGGGTGACGTACAAGTACTTCGGCGCACCGGACCGCGCCACCGCCGCCAGAGTCCCCACCGCCCTCGGCCCGGGCGGCCTGGGCCTGGACGCCGGTGAACTCGGCGCGCTGGGGCGGCTCGGCGACCTGATGGAGACCAGCGGCTCCCCCACCGGCCACCTCTCCACCAAGATCAAACCGGAGACCATGAGCGCGATGGTCCTCACCGGCATCCAGGGCGTCCCGCTGCACCAGGTGCCGCCGCTGGAACTCGTCGTACTGCACCCCGACTACGCCGTCGTCCAACTCCCGCACAACGTGGTCGAGCCGCTGCGCAAGGCGGACGAGACCGAGCTCGGCGCGGCCGCCTTCATCTGGTCCACCGTCCCGGACCGGCGCGGGCCACGCGACGCCTTCGTGATCTACAGCATGCTGCACGAGTGGCAGGACTTCGCCAACCGGCTGCACGACGCCGGACACCAGCTGTACTGCCTGGTCTGGCCCTGAGCGCGCCGGACCCCGACCGCTGAACGGCGGCCGGGGTTCATCGGGCTGACGGCCCGTCAGCTCTTCGCGGCGGGCCGGAGCACCAGCGCCGCCAGCAGCAGTGCCACCGTCAACAGCCCGGCGGCCACCGCGAAGGCGAGCCGGAAACCGCCCGCCAGCGCCTCGGCGGCGGGGTGCCCGGCGGCGGCCAGCGCCCCGCCGCGGCCGTCGGCGAGGGTGGTGAGCACGGCGACGCCGAGCGCGCCGCCGACCTGCTGGGTGGTGTTGAAGAGGCCGGAGGCGGTGCCCGCGTCCTCCGGGCCGGCGCCGGACATCCCGAGCACGGCGAGCGCGGACAGCACCAGCCCGCCGCCGCCGATCAGCAGCATGGTCGGCAGCAGGTGGACCGGATAGTCGGCGTCGGTCGGCAGCCGGACCAGCAGGCCGAGCGCGACGACCAGCATCGCCAGGCCGACGAGCAGCACCGAGCGCTCACCGAACCGGGCGCTCAGCCGGGCGGAGAGCAGCAGCGACACCGCGGCGATGGCGACCGCCGCGGGCAGCATCGCGAGGCCGGTGGCGGCGGAGCCGTAGCCGAGGACCTGCTGCAGGTAGAGGGCGACCATGATCTGGAAGCCGAACATCCCGGCGATGGTCAGCAGTTGCACGGCATTGGCGCCGGAGACGTTGCGGGAGCGGAACATCCGCAGCGGCAGCAGGGGCCGGGCGGCCCTGGCCTGACGGAGCAGGAAGCCGGCCAGCAGGGCGAGCGAGAGCGCGCCGAGGCCGAGGGTGCGGGCCGAGGTCCAGCCGTGCCCGCCGGCGCCGACGATGGTGTGGATGCCGAGCATCAGGGCGGCGGTGATCAGTACGGCGCCCGGCACGTCGGCGCCGGCCCGCAGGCCGGGGCCGTGGTCGGGCGCCAGGACCCGGACGGCGAGCAGGACGGCGGCGAGGCCGAGCGGCAGGTTGATCAGGAAGATCCAGTGCCAGTCGAGGGCCTGGGTGAGCACCCCGCCGAGGACCTGGCCGATCGAGGCCCCGGCCGCGCCGACGAAGCTGAACGCGCCGATCGCGCGGCCGCGTTCGCCGGGTTCGGGGAAGAGCGTGACGATCATGCCGAGGCTGACCGAGGAGGCCATCGCGCCGCCGACGCCCTGGAGGAAGCGGGCGGCGATCAGCACGCCCTGCCCGGTGGCGAAGGCGCAGAGCAGCGAGGCGGCGGTGAAGAGGGCGAGTCCGGCGACGAAGACCCGCTTGCGGCCGATCAGGTCGCCGAGCCGGCCTGCCAGCAGGAGCAGGCCGCCGAAGGCGATCAGGTAGGCGTTGACCGTCCAGGTGAGGTCGGCGGGCGAGAAGTGCAGGTCGTCCTGGATGGCGGGCAGCGCCACGGTGACGATCGAGCCGTCCAGGATGATCATCAGCATGCCCGCACAGAGCACCGCGAGGGCCAGTGCGCGGGAGCGGGCGGGGGCCGCGGGCGCCGTGTCGGGCGCGGTCGGGACATGGGTGGTCATGGCGGGTCTCCCGGTTCGTCGAGTACCGGGAAGGACGCTATCAGATTGTTTTGTTCGGGACTATCTATCTCAGGAGCAGATTGCGAGCGTGCCTCACCCACGGGAGCGACGGGCCCGGCGGACCGTCCGTTCGCTCTCGACCGGTTCCGCCAGGTGCCCGCCCACCAGGCGGGTCAGGGCCGAGACGAAGGCGTCCTGCTCGGGCCGCGGCAGCGCCTCCAGCAGCTCGCGGTGGACCCGGTCGGCGATCGCGGTGCCCTGCTCGACGGCGCGCTCGCCCGCCTCGGTGACCGAGATGATCCGGGCCCGGCGGTCGGTGGCGGACGGGCGGCGCTCGGCCAGTCCCGCCTTCTCCAGTTCGTCGACGGTGACGACCATGGTGGTCTTGTCCAGGTCCGCCAGCTCGGCCAGCTGGATCTGGGTGCGCTCGGTCTCCTGCGCGTGGAACAGCACGCAGTACGCACGCGGGGTGATCCCGAGCTCGGTGAAGGCGGCCGCCATCCGGGTCGCCAGCACGTGGCTCGCGTGGTCCAGCAGGCCGGAGATGTCGCGGATCTGGCGCACGGGCGGGGTCGTCGTCATACGTCCGAGGTTAGCAACGGCCCGTCCGCTGTCGGATGATCCCGTAGCCAACCAACACCGGGCTTACGGGATACCCAACTCGAACAGCGCATAGCCCGCGTACCAGCCCGCCGCGATCGCCGGCATCGCGAACAGCCCGATCAACGAGGGGGTCCGCACCTTGCGCAGCGCCACCGCCAGCCCGATGAACAGCGGGAAGGCCGGCAGCAGGTAGCGCGAGATGTTGCCGAAGATCTGGTTGCTGCTCAACGCGGTGAACACGGTCATCGCGGTGTAGACCCAGAGCACCAGCGGCGGGCGGGCCCGCGCGAGCAGGACCACCAGGCCGGGCAGGGCGATCAGCAGGGCGATCGCGATCAGGTCCGGCACCGGATTGGACTGCCAGAAGTCCCAGTGGCCGGTGATCACGTCCATGACCGTGCGCACGGTCGAGGCGCCGAAGTCGAAGTAGCGGTTCCAGGCGCCGCGCTGGAGCTTGAAGTAGCCGCCCCAGTCGCCCATCCGCCAGCCCACCCAGGCAACGTAGCCGAACAGGCCCCACGGGGTGATCAGCATCGCGGTCAGCGGGCGGGCCACCCCGTCGGTGCGGCGCACCAGCGCGACCAGCGCGGCGATCGACACCGCCGCGATCAGCGCGGCGGCGGTCGGCCGGTTCAGGCCCGCGACCAGGGCCAGCAGCCCGGCCGCGAGCCAGCGGCGGGTCATCACGCAGTAGCAGGCCCAGGCGGACAGCGCGACGAACAGCGAGTCCGAGTAGACCGCCCACTCCACGCCCGAGCCCGGGAACAGGCCCCAGATCACCGCGGCGATCACGCCCGCCCGGAAGCCGGCCAGCCGCTCGGCGATCGCGAAGATCCCGGCCGCGGCGACCAGCGAGGCGAGCACCGAGACCACGATCCCGGAGCCGTACGGGCCCAGCCCGGTGACCGCGCCGACCAGCCGCATCAGCCACGGGTAGAGCGGGAAGAAGGCGGCGGAGTTCTCGTAGTAGGTCGCCAGCGGGAAGCCGTGCAGCTCGATCAGCTGGGGGTCGTAGCCGTTCTCGGCGATCCGCTGGTACCAGACGCCGTCCCAGGTGCCCAGCACGTCCCAGGCGTGGGCGCCGCCGCCGCGGCCGGGCTGCTTCTTCAGGTAGTCGCCGGTGTGCTCCAGCAGCATCAGGAAGACGGTCAGGCCGATCGCCTTGACCACCGCGTACGCGCCCAGCGCGGGCGCGAAGCGGTCCACCAGCGCCATGAACCGGCCGGGCGCGCGGCCCGTCCGCTCCTCGGCCGGCTCCCCGGACACGGCCACCGGCTCGGCGCTGGACGGTTCGGTGCTGGACGACTCGGTGCTCGATGCCGTGCTCATCTGCTCTGGGTACTCCCCGCCCCGCTCTTGGTGCGCGCGGCTCCGGCGCAACGACGTTCCCAGGAGCCTACGGCACGCCCCGCGCCCCGACCCGCCCCCGCCCGCACCGCGAAAACCCGTGGCGCCCGCCGACGGCGACCACGACGATGCCCCCATGCCGCTCCAGCCGCCGAAGCACCAGATCCGGGCGCTCCACACCGCCGACACCCTCACCGTCTACCAGGCCTTCCCGCCGGAGATCGCCGAACCGGCGGCCGCCGAGGGGCGGTTCCCGGAGGCGTTCCGGCGGGACCGGATGACCTGGATCAAGCCCTCGTTCCTCTGGATGATGCACCGCAGCGACTGGGGCCGGAGCCCCGGCCAGGAGCGGGTGCTGGCGCTGGAGATCAGCCGTGAGGGCTTCGACTGGGCGCTGGAACGGGCCGTGCTGAGCGGCTACAGCGGGCGGGTGCACGCCTCGCAGGCCGCCTGGAAGCGGGAGCTGCGGCAGAGCCCGGTGCGGGTGCAGTGGGATCCGGAGCGCGGGCCGGACCTCGGCGCGCTGGAGTGGCGGGCGATCCAGGTCGGGCTGCGCGGCGAGGCGGTGCGGCGCTACGCGGACGAGTGGATCCGGGGGATCACCGACGTCACCGCGCTGGCCGGGCGGGTGCGGCTGGAGCGGAACCCCGCGCTGTTGCCGGTGGAGACGCCGTACCCGGTGGGTGCGGCCGTCGCCGCCCGGGTGGGGGCGGCGACGGCCTGAGCGAGGTCAGCCGTGGAGGTAGACGATGCCGAGCTTGGTGAGCTGCCAGAGCTGGGCGGGGGCGCCGGTGTCGGTGGCGAGTTCGATGTAGGGGTTGCCCTTGGCGTCGAGGGTGGCGCCGGCCGCCAGGACCTTGGTCGGGTCCGCCGAGTCGGCGATCTCGTAGGTGCCGTTGCCGGCCGGCTTGAACACCCAGTGCTGGTTGGCGCCGCCGTTGCAGCCCCACTGCTGGATCCGGGTGCCGGCGGCGGTGGAGGCCGCGTTGGCGTCCAGGCACATGCCGCGGTTGCCGCTGAAGTCCAGCTCGTAGCTGCCGCCGGCCTTGGCCTCCAGGACGAAGGACTGGTTCAGCCCGCCGGTCGCCGGGTAGCTGATGGCGGCCCGGCCGTTGGTGGAGTCGCCGTACGTGCCGCCGCCGGTGAGGTCGAGGGCGTTGCCGGTGGCCGCGTTGGTGAGCTGGTACCAGGAACCGTCCTCGGGGACGTCGCCGAAGGGTTTCCCGGGGGTGAGCGGCTGGATCGAGGTGGTGTTCTGCTGGTTGAGCGTGCAGTACGCCTCCGCCTGGTCCGGCTTCGCGAAGAACTGGCCGAGGCAGACGCCCTCACCGCGGTAGCCGGCCACCCGCAGGTGGTACGACTGGCGGACCATGTTCATGCACAGCCCGGGGATGCCGATCTGCGAGTCGCAGCCGTTGCGGGCCCATTCGGAGAGGTTGATGACGTCCCCGTTGCTGTACTCGTACGGCGAACTCGTCCACTCCGCGCACACCTCATGCCCGAAAGCGACCCTCCGCTGGTCCAAGTACCGTACGCCGGGCACCTGTTCGGCCGCGCCGCGGAGCGCGTCGCTGAAGGTCGGCACCACCCAGTCGTGGCCCCAGGCGAGGTCCTCGGGGAAGGCCGGGCAGCCGTCGGCGATCTTGCCGAGGTAGTCGTTGCGCCGGATGTCCGGGGTGATCGGGTTGAAGTACGACTGGTAGACCAGCTGGTACGAGGAGTCCGCGTAGCCGGCCCTGCGCATGGTCTGCCGGATGTTCTGCAGCGCCGCGACGACCTTGGGCTGGACCGCCTTGGCCCGGCGGCGGATCTCGTCGCTGCCGATGGTGTCCCGGCAGCCCTGGTCCTTGGGGATCGGGAAGTACTGCGCGAGGCAGTGCATCATGATGCCGCTGAAGTCGAAGTCGTCGTTGGCACCGATGGTGACCACGACCATCTTCACGTCGTACTTGGCCGCCGTGTCGGCGAGTTTGACGTCCTGTTTGGGCTCGCCGTAGTCCCCGCTGCCGCCGCCGGTGGTCTTGGCCAGCTCGGGGTCGCTGACCAGGTCGCCGGTCTGGGCGCCGGAGCAGGCGAGGTCGATCGGGGTGACCCCGGGGATGTCGGTGACGAAGATCTCCGACTTGGGGTGCCGGTGGCAGTAGTCGGTGGGGGTGTCGGTCTCCGGGAAGTAGCCGTCGTTGGTGTCGGTGCCCGCACCCTCGCCGGAGATGGCGCTGTCGCCGAGGGCGACGATCGCGGCCGGGCGGGTGGGTGCCGGGGCGGGGGACGGTGCGGAGTCGGCGAGGGCGGCGGGGGCGCCGGCCAGGCCGAGGGTGGCGACGAGGACGCCGGCGGCGAGCAGCGCGGCGGACCGGGACGAGCCCGTTCGCGTTCGCCGCGCCGCGGACGTGCGGAACCTGATCACACGCGACTCCTTGCGGGGGTGGGGGCCGCCCGGCCGGGGGTGCCGAGCGGTGCGGAGCAAGAGAGGTGCCGAAAAAGTGAGCAGGTCTCACATTCTAAGTACTGACAAGTAGTCCAACAAGGCTTGTGACAGCACCGGGGGCCGACCCCGGACCGCACCGCGGCACGCAAAAGAGCCGCCGTCCCGCGCCCCAGGAGGGAAGCGCGGAACGGCGGCTCTCACCGGCCGAACCGGGGGTGGGTTCAGCCCAGGTTGGCGCAGTGGTTGCCGAACGCAGGGTTCAGCAGGCCGACGACGTCGACGCTGTTGCCGCACAGGTTGACCGGAACGTGCACCGGGATCTGGATCTGGTTGCCCGAGATGACACCGGGGGAACCCGCGGCGACACCCTCGGCACCGGAGCTGGCCATGGCGGTGCCGGCGCCGGCGGCCACGATGCCCACCACGGCCGCGCCGACGGCGGCGGTCTTCTTGATGCTCATGCGAGCCTCCTGACTGTTCATACAGAGATGCACGGGGAGTGCGACATCTAGAACGACACCCGTCCGGACCGGTTGCGACGGTGCCCGCACTGTCACCCGTCCGGCCCAATGGGGCTGCTGACCGGCATTCGGGTGATCGCCGGACCGGACCGTTTCCCCGCGCGCACTGCCTCGTTCTCCCTCACGAAGACGATCCATCCGGCCCTGCTCAACGAAACGAGTACCGCCCATGCGCAGCTCGCCCACGGCCTCGACGGCACCGCGGCCCACGGCAAGTCGGTCGACATGGCGGGCCCCCCAGAACCCGGCGTTCGGCGACTCCGCCTGAACGCCTGACCGGGAATTCCTGGTCGCGTCTCCGCCCGAAACCCTCCCGGCCGTGCGGGAAGGTTTCGCGAGGCGCTGGAACAACGCGGCGGCTGCGTCGACGCCCGAGCCATGGGCGGAACGCGCCGGTGTGCGCCGCCGGAGTGACATTCACGGCAATCCCTGAACCCTTCGGGTGAGTATTCGTGCCCGCCCGAGTCCCGACATTTCCTTCCGTCGGGCAGAAATCGAAGGAAGAAACATGCGTAACCTCAAGAAGGCCGCCGTCCTGACCCTGGCCACCACCGGCCTGGTGCTCGGTGCCGCCGGCGGCGCGTTCGCCAGCTCCGGCGCCGAGGGCGTGGCCGCCGGCTCCCCCGGCGTGCTCTCCGGCAACCAGATCCAGGTGCCGATTCACATCCCGCTGAACGTCTGCGGCAACACCGTCAACATCATCGGCCTGCTGAACCCGGCGTTCGGCAACTCCTGCGCCAACGTCGGCTGAACCCGCGGTCGCCGACCCGGCGACAGCTGATTCACCGAGCCCGTGCCGCGCCCCGCAGCGCCGGGGCGCGGCGCGCTCCACCCGTGTGTGATCGAGGAGATCAACCCCCATGCAGAACGTGAAGAAGGTCGCCGTCCTCTCCGCCGCCGCTGCCGGCCTGGTGATGGGCGCGGCGGGCTCCGCCGCCGCCAGCTCGGGCGCCGAAGGCGTGGCCGCCGGCTCCCCCGGTGTCGTGTCCGGCAACCAGATCCAGGTCCCGGTGCACATCCCGATCAACCTGTGCGGCAACTCCATCAACCTGATCGGTGCGCTGAACCCGGCCTTCGGCAACAGCTGCGCCAACGTGGACGTGCACCCGCAGCCCGCGGACGACTGCTGATCCCCGATCGGCACGTGTTCCGGCCGTACTGCCCCCCGACCAGCCGGCCGGGGGGCAGTTCGGCATCCCCGGACGGGACGTCCGGAAGCTCAGGGCCCCTCCCTCGGGTTACGTCGGGCCGGGCCCCACTCCACCGAAGGGTGATCCGCATGGTTTCGAAGAAGGGCGGGGCCGGGCTGGCCGCCGCCGTGGGCGCCGTGGTGCTGCTCGGCGCCGGCTCGGCGCAGGCCGCCACCGCCGCCCCGGGGCAGGAGCCCGCCGCGGGCCCGGCCACGCTGGCGAAGACCGACGTCGGGCAGGCGCTGAACGGGACGACGGCCGGCCTCGGCTACGGCGTCGCGCCGATCAAGAGCCTGCGCCTGGACCCGTGGGCCAACTCCTCGGCCGACGTGCTCAACAACGGCGCGACCGTCAAGCCTGACCAGGGCCTGGCACCGGTGGGCACCGGCACGCTGACCGGACCGCTGAGCGCGGGCGGCGGCGTCAAGGACCTGCCGCTGGTCGGCGGCCTCTCCGGCGTCCTGCCGGGCTGACGCGCAGGACACGCCGGACGCGCCGGAGCCCGGCACCCCGCCTGGTGGCCAGGGGCCGGGGTGATCCAGTACGGGTGCGGCGCCCCGGGCCGGACCCGCCGGATCAGCACGATCGAGGCCGGGCCGTGCGGGTCG
>NZ_JBEOSP010000027.1:19320-119797 GCF_040303105.1 Kitasatospora sp. NPDC096128
CCTCGATCGTCACCTCGATGATCACCATCAAGGGCATCTACGGCCGCCCCCGCCTGGTGGCCAGGGGTGCCGGGCTCCGGCGCGTCCGGCGCGGGCTCAGAGCCGGGTCAGGTCGGCCAGGCCGCTCTGCTGGACGAGACCGGTGGCGGTCGAGGTCACCGTGTCGGTCGCGTCGGTCTGCTGCAGGACGCCGGTGGCGGTGGCGGTGGTGGTGTTGGCCAGGTCGTTCGCCTCGTCGGTGACGGAGAGCCGCCTGTCGTCGGTGCCGAGGCTCGCAGTGGCCCCGGGAACGGTCTGCACGGCGCCGGGCACCAGGCGCGGGTCCACCTCGTCCACCCGGATCCGGCCGTCGGCCAGCTGGCCGGTGCCGTCCTTCACCAGGGACAGCGGCTTGCCCACGTCCAGGCCGGGGGTCTTGGCCTGCAACGGCGCGGCCGGGGCGTCCAGCAGCACCTGGCCGAGGTCGGCGCCCTGGTCGACCAGCGGGAGCGGCAGCTGGGCCTTGGCACTCGGGCCGACCTTGCCAGTGGCCACCTGGGGCACCAGATGGTCCGGGAGCAGCCCGTTGTCGGTGGTCCGGCCGGCCGCCGGCGGCATGACCAGCGAGGTGGGGATGCCGGCCGTGACGTGGCTGCCCAGCGGGGTGAGCGGCACGTCCGCCGGGACCTGCTGGGTGGCCAGCTTGTCCTCCAGGGCCCCGACCTGGTCGGGGCTGACCTGGGCGGCGGAGGCCGCCCCCTGGGAGGCGAGCACGCCCGCACCGACCGCCAGCAGCATCGCGCCGGCCCGCTTGGAGAACTTCATGCTTTTCACCGTTCTGCCTGTCCGTACTGGGGACGTCCTGGTGGTCCAGTACCGGAGTTCCTTCGGGGAGGGCTGCGGGGCCGCAGCCGGAAAGCAATCTGCGCAACGAGTGACCATGAGTTCGGATTGCGGGCGTTAACCGATTCGGCGTAATAATCCGACCGGAAACCACTCCCGGACGCGCCTCCCGGACTCTTTTCAGAAATCCCCGTAACCTTCCGTGCCGTCATTCTTTGATCTGGACGTCAGTGACTGCAGACCGGGTCTGAGCGTTCGACGCGTTGCTACGCACGGAAACCGAAAGCATTTCAGAGAGGGATCTCCCCATGATCCAGAAGTCCTTCGCCGCCGCCGGCCTGGCCGTCGCCGCTCTGGCCGGTGCCGCCGCACCCGCTTCCGCCATCGGTGACGCGGACGGCGCGGCCGCCTCCATCGAGGGCAACGGCGGCACCAACTTCACCGGGACGGTCGGGAACAACAGCCCGAACTTCCACTTCCTGGACAACGCGAACGTCTGCCTCCCCGAGATCCACAACATCGCGGTCGGCGTTCTCGGTGTGGCCGTCCCGGTCGAGGTCCCGATCGCCAACAGCGGTGGCAAGCAGTACTGCACCCAGGGCCAGGGCACCCAGAGCCACGGCGACGCGGGCGTGTCCCACCTGGTCGGCTGACGCTCCCCCAGCCCACCACCGCACCACCCCCCTGAACCACCCTCGAATCGCTCCCCGATTCACCCTTGAGAGGAAAACCGGAAATGATCAAGAAGTCCCTCGCCGCCGCCGGCCTGGCCGCCGCCGCCATCGCGATGTCCGCCGGCTCGGCTTCCGCCATCGTCGACTCGGACGGCGCCGCCACCTCCGTCCAGGGCAACGGCGGCACCAACCAGACCGGCACCCACGGCAACGGCAGCCCGAACTTCCACACCCTGGACAACGCGAACATCTGCCTGCCGGAGGTCCACAACATCGCCGTCGCCGTCGTCGGCGTCGCGGTTCCGGTCGAGGTGCCCGTCCTGAACAGCACCCCGAAGCAGATCTGCAACGTCGGCCAGAACACCCAGTCCTCGGGCGACGCGGGTGTCTCGCACCTGATCGGCTGATCAAGGGGCACGGCACGGACGGAGGGCCCGGGGAGGAAGGTCTCCCCGGGCCCTCCGGGCTTGGCCGACCGGAGTTCACAGCAGCAGTCAGCGGACGGGCGCCCACGGGGGCGCCCCCACAGAGAGGCAGATCCATGAAGAGCAAGCTGGCCAAGGCCGCCCTGACCGTCACCGCCGCGCTCGCGCTCGCGGGTGCCGCCACCCCGGCGTTCGCCCACGTCGGCCTGGAGGGCGGCGGCGGCATCGTCGCCACCGGCGACGAGCCCTTCGTGGCCGGTACGGCCGCCGGCATCGCCCACACCTCCGACGTCGCCGCCGGCGGCTTCATCGGCGGTGCCGCCACCGCCAAGGACCTGATCGGCGGCGGCGGGGGCTTCGCGCACATCAAGGGCTGGAAGTAACACAACCGGCAAGCAGCGCAGCCGGAAACGACACGGCCGGAGGCCGGGCCGCTCACTGTGGGGAGCGGCCCGGCCTCCGGCCGTACCGGTGCTACTGCTGCTTGAGCATCGCGGCGGCCTCGACCGCCCAGTAGGTGAGGATCTGCTCGGCGCCGGCCCGGCGGATCGAGGTGAGCGTCTCCAGGATGGTGCGCTCCCGCTCGATCCACCCGTTGGCGGCGGCGGCCTCCACCATCGAGTACTCGCCGGAGATCTGGTAGGCGGCCACCGGCACCGGCGAGGCGTCGGCGACCTGCCGCAGGACGTCCAGGTACAGCATCGCGGGCTTGACCATCACCAGGTCCGCGCCCTCGGCGAGGTCCAGTTCCAGCTCGCGCAGCGCCTCGCGGGCGTTCGCCGGGTCCTGCTGGTAGCTCTTGCGGTCGCCCTTGAGCGAGGAGTTGACGGCCTCACGGAACGGCCCGTACAGCGCGGAGGCGTACTTGGCGGTGTAGGCGAGGACGCTGACGTCCTGGTGCCCGGCCGCGTCCAACGCCCGCCGGACGACGCCGATCTGACCGTCCATCATCCCCGACGGACCGACCATGTGGACGCCGGCCTCAGCCTGGACCACGGCCATCTCGGCGTAGCGCGCCAGGGTCGCGTCGTTGTCCACGCTGCCGTCCTCGGCCAGCACGCCGCAGTGGCCGTGGTCGGTGAACTCGTCCAGGCAGAGGTCGGACATGACCACCAGCCGGTCGCCGACCTCGGCGACCACGTCGCGGATGGCCCGCTGGAGGATCCCGTCCGGGTTGGTGCCCTCGGAGCCGACGGCGTCCTTCACCTCGGGCAGGCCGAACAGCATGATGCCGCCCACCCCCGCCTCGGCGGCCTCCACCGCGGCCTTCCGCAGGCTGTCCCGGGTGTGCTGGACCACGCCGGGCATCGCGGCGATCGGCTTGGGCTCGCTGATGCCCTCGCTGACGAAGGCGGGCAGGATCAGCTCGGCCGGGTGCAGCCTGGTCTCGGCGACCAGCCGGCGCATCGCCGGGCTCTGCCGCAGCCGGCGCGGGCGAACGTACGGGAATTCAGCGGACACGGCTTCTCTCTCCGAACGGTTGTGCAGTGCTGGGGGCGGCGAACAGCCGCCCCCAGCACCATAGTTGAGGGCTCAGCGGGCCTTGCGGCGGGATCCCGGACGGCGCTCGCTGGGCCGGTAGACCGGCTCGCCCGCGGCCGTCGCGGTGTCCCGGCGCTTGGCCCCGAAGTCTGCCAGCGCCTGGGCCAGCGCGGCCGCCGACGGCGCCGGGGCCATCACGTCGACCCGCAGGCCGTGCTCCTCGGCGGTCTTGGCGGTGGCCGGCCCGATGCAGGCGATGACCGTGACGTTGTGCGGCTTGCCGGCGATGCCGACCAGGTTCCGGACGGTCGAGGACGAGGTGAACAGCACCGCGTCGAAGCCGCCGCCCTTGATCGCCTCGCGGGTCTCGGCCGGCGGCGGCGAGGCGCGCACCGTCCGGTACGCCGTCACGTCGTCGACCTCCCAGCCGAGCTCGACCAGGCCGGCCACCAGGGTCTCGGTGGCGATGTCGGCACGCGGCAGCAGCACCCGGTCGATCGGGTCGAAGACCGGGTCGTACGGCGGCCAGTCCTCCAGCAGCCCGGCCGCGGACTGCTCCCCGGAGGGCACCAGGTCCGGCTTCACGCCGAAGTCCACCAGGGCCTGGGCGGTGGTCTCGCCGACCGCCGCGACCTTGATCCCGGCGAACGCCCGGGCGTCCAGGCCGTACTCCTCGAACTTCTCCCGGACGGCGCGGACGGCGTTCACCGAGGTGAACGCGATCCACTCGTAGCGACCGGTGACCAGGCCCTTGATGGCCCGCTCCATCTGCTGCGGGGTGCGCGGCGGCTCGACCGCGATGGTCGGCACCTCCTGGGGCACCGCGCCGTACGAGCGCAGCTGCTCGGACAGGCCGTGGGCCTGCTCCTTGGTGCGCGGCACAAGGACGTTCCAGCCGAACAGCGGCTTGGTCTCGAACCAGGAGTGCGAGGCCCGGTGGGCGACCTGCTCGCCCACCACGGCTATCACCGAGGTCGCCGGGTCCACCGGGGCGGAGACCGGCGAGGGCAGCACCCGGGCGGCCTTCAGGTCGGCCGCGATGGTGGCCAGCGTGGAGGTGAAGGTCCGCTGGCGGGTGGTGGTGCCCGACAGGGTGGCGCTCAGCGCCGAGTCCGGCTTGCGGCCGTTGGACACCAGCGCGCCCGCGGTGGCGGGCAGCTGGCCCAGGGTGGTGCGGACCACCAGGGTGGTCTCCGGCGCGCCCAGGTCGACCGGGGCGCCGGACAGCAGCTGGCCGCCGTCCACGAAGCGGACGTCGGTGCCGGCCGCGCCGCGCAGCGGGACGCCCGCGTACGCCGGGACGCCGACCGACTGGGCGACGCCCGGGATCACCTCGAAGGGGATCCCGTCGCCCGCGCAGCTGAGCATCTCCTCGGCGGCGCAGCCGTCCAGGCCCGGGTCGCCGTCGACCGTGCGGACCACGTGCTTGCCGGACCGGACGGCCTCGGCGACCAGCTTGGCCAGGTCGAAGTCGGTGCCGTCGGCGGCCGGGGCGTGCACCTGCACGCCGGCCGGACAGTGGGTGCGCACGGCGGCCGCGGTCAGCGGGTCGGCGACCAGGACGTCGGCCGAGGACAGCACCTCGACCGCGCGCAGGGTCAGCAGGCCCGGGTCCCCGGGACCCGCTCCCAGGAAGGTGCACCGTCCGGTGGGCTGGCCGGCCGGGAAGAGGGCGTCGGTGGCGGCGGTGGGGCTCATCGGGCTCGCTCCCCCATCAGGGTGGCCGCGCCCGCGTCGAGAAGCCGGGCAGCCAGGGCGTGGCCGAGGGCCCGCGCCTGCTGCTCGGCGGTCTCGTCGAGGACGATCGGACCGTTGGCGGACATCTTCAGCAGGGCGGTGCCGTCGGGATCGCCGACCACGCCGTCCAGCTGCAGTTCGTACTCCCGGCCCCAGGTGGCCAGTGCGGCGACCGGGGCCGAGCAACCGGCCTCCAGGGTGGCCAGCAGGGCGCGCTCGGCGGCCACGGCGACCCTGGTGGGGGCGTGGTCCAGCGCGGCGAGCGCGGTGGTCAGGTCCGTGTCGGCGGCGGCGCACTCGATCGCGAGCGCGCCCTGGCCGGGGGCCGGGATCATCAGCTCGGGGTCGAGGTGCTGGGAGATCTCGGCGCTGCGGCCGAGCCGGTTCAGGCCGGCCGTGGCCAGCACCACGGCGTCCAGCTCGCCGGCGGTCACGTAGCCGATCCGGGTGTCCACGTTGCCGCGGATCGCGACGGTCTCCAGCTGGGCCCCGCGGGCCCGGGCCCAGGCGTTCAGCTGGGCCATCCGGCGCGGCGAGCCGGTGCCGATCCGGGCCGGGCGGCCGGCCCCGGCCAGCTTCTCCACCAGCTCGTCCAGGGCCAGGCCCTCGGCCGCGACCAGGGCGTCCCGGACGTCCTCGCGCTCGGGGACGGCGGCCAGCGCCAGGCCCTCGGGCGCCGCGGTGGGCAGGTCCTTGAGCGAGTGCACGGCGAAGTCGATCCGGCCCTCCAGCAGGGCGTCCCGCAGGGCGGAGACGAACACGCCGGTGCCGCCGATCTGGGCGAGCGCCTCCCGCGAGGTGTCGCCGTAGGTGGTGATCTCGACCAGCTCGACGGGGCGGCCGGTGAGCCTGGTCACCTCGCGGGCGACCATGCCCGACTGGGCCATGGCGAGCGCGCTGCGCCGGGTGCCGAGCCGCAGGGCGGCGGCCGGAGCCTGCTCGGTGAGCGGTTGACCATTCATGAGGTGATCGTCCCGGTGGTACTCGTGGGATGGCTGACGGTTCATCTGGTGCCCCCGCCGGAAGGCTGGGGCCGGCCGCCGACGGGCGTGCCCGACACGGCGTGCACGGCCGCCGGGTCGAGGTCGAACAGCTCGCGCAGGGCGTCCGCGTAGGACGCTCCGCCGGGCTCGGCGGCCAGCTGCTTCACCCGGACGGTCGGGGCGTGCAGCAGCTTGTCGACGACGCGGCGGACGGTCTGGGTGATCTCGGTGCGGGAGCGCTCGTCCAGGTCGGGCAGCCGGGAGTCCAGCCGGCCCAGTTCGGCGGCGACCACGTCGGAGGCCATCGCCCGCAGCGCGACCACGGTGGGCGCGATCCGGGCGGCCCGCTGGGCGGCGCCGAAGGCGGTCACCTCATCGGAGACGATCCGGGTGACCTCGTCGACGTCGCCGGCGCCGGGGCTGGCGGCGTGCGCGTGGGAGAGGCTCTCCAGGTCGACCAGCAGGGCGCCGTCCAGCTCGTGCACGGCGTGGTCGACGTCCCGCGGCATGGCGAGGTCGAGCAGGGCCAGCGGCTGGGGCGAGGTGCGCGCGGCGACCGCGGCGGCGACGTCCTCGGCCCGGACCACCACGCCGGCCGCGCCGGTGCAGGAGATCACCAGGTCGACGTCGGCCAGCGCCTGCGGCACCTTGGCGAGGTCCAGGGTGCGGGCCACGTCCGGGCCGAGGATCTCCACCAGGCGCTCGGCGCGGGCCGGTGTGCGGTTGGCGATCAGCAGGTCGGTGACCCCGGAGCGGACCAGGGTGGCGGCGGCCAGCGAGCTCATCGAGCCGGCCCCGACCACCAGCGCGCGCTTGCCGGCGATCTCGCCCGCGCCCGCGGCTACCTGCTCCAGACCGAAGGTGACCAGCGACTGGCCGGCCTTGTCGATGCCGGTCTCGCTGTGCGCCCGCTTGCCGACCCGCAGGGCCTGCTGGAACAGCTCGTTCAGGCCGCGCCCGGCGGTGTGCTCGTCCTGGGCCTTGGCCAGCGCGTCGCGCAGCTGGCCGAGGATCTGGCCCTCGCCGACCACCATCGAGTCCAGGCCGCAGGCCACCGAGAACAGGTGGTGGACGGCGCGGTCCTCGTAGTGGACGTACAGGTGGGAGGTCAGCTCCTCCAGGTCCACCCCGCTGTGGTGGGCCAGCAGCAGCGACAGCTCGGCGACGCCGGCGTGGAACTTGTCCACGTCCGCGTACAGCTCGATCCGGTTGCAGGTGTTCAGCAGCGCGGCCTCGGCGACGGTCGAGGACGCGGCCGCGTCGTGCAGCAGCCGGGTCGGGACCTCACCGGTCAGCGCGGCGCGCTCCAGCACGCCGACCGGTGCCGTCCGGTGGCTCAGTCCGACGACGAGAAGACTCATGCCCGCCCCCCACAGCTTTCGGTGTTCACGCGGGCATCACCGCGGACAGCTCGCCCTCGCCGCCCTTGGCGGGCTTCCCCTTGGCCGACGGCTCGGCCTGGTCCTTGGCCGCCGGCTCGGCGCCGGTGCGGCCCTTGGTGCTGCCGCCGGCCGCCCGGCGCAGCTTCGCCGCGGCCGCGCGGACCGGGCCGGGGGCGCGGTCCAGCACCGACTCGGTGCGGTCGGGCTCCTCGCCGGCCTTGCGCTGCTCGTGGAAGGCGAGGATCTGCAGCTCGATGGAGAGGTCCACCTTGCGCACGTCCACGCCGTCCGGGACGGCCAGCACGGTCGGGGCGAAGTTCAGGATGCTGGTGACGCCCGCCTCGACCAGCCGGTCGCAGACCTGCTGGGCGGCGCCGGGCGGGGTGGTGATCACGCCGATCGAGACGTGCTGGCTCTCGACGATCGACTCCAGCTCGTCCATGTGCCGCACCGGCAGCCCGGCCGCGGTGGAACCGACCACGTTCGGGTCGGCGTCCAACAGGGCGGCGACCCGGAAGCCGCGGGAGGCGAACCCGCCGTAGTTGGCGAGGGCGTGGCCGAGGTTCCCGATCCCGACGATGACGACCGGCCAGTCCTGGGTCAGGCCGAGCTCGCGGGAGATCTGGTAGACGAGGTACTCGACGTCGTAGCCGACGCCGCGGGTGCCGTAGGAGCCGAGGTAGGAGAAGTCCTTGCGCAGCTTGGCGGAGTTCACACCGGCCGCGGCGGCCAACTCCTCCGAGGAGACGGTCGGCACCGAGCGCTCGGAGAGCGCGGTGAGGGCCCGCAGGTAGAGGGGCAGGCGGGCGACGGTCGCCTCCGGGATGCCCCGGGCACGCGAGGGTCGGCGCGCGGCGCCCTGGTCGGGCGTCTGCGAACTGCTCTGTGGTGATCGGCCGATTGCCACGGTGCTCCTGTGGGTGAAGCTGGGCTTTGGCAGCCAGGCTAAGCGTTTGTGAACGTGTGCACAAAGATGGTGTCCGTTTTGTCCCGGCACAGTGACACGCATCACGCCGATGAGCTCATAGCACCGGCCTGCGTCAGGACCACTTCCGGGGCCTGGGCGCCCGGCAGCCAGGGGCCGTACGACGCCTCCCGGCGCAGCAGCGGGACGGCGTCGCCGGACGGGCGGGAGCGGGCCCGGCCCAGCCGCGGCCAGGGCACCCGGGCGGCCTCGCGCAGCGGCCCGGTCCAGTCGTCCGGCGGGCAGGACGGGACGCCCGCGCAGTGCCGCAGCAGTTCCGCCGTCACCCGGGCGTCGCCCAGCGCGGTGTGCGCCGGGAACCAGCCGAGACCGGCCGCCTCCGCGCAGGCCGCCAGACCGTGGCCGCGGGCCTCCGGCAGGTGGGCGCGGGCCAGCCCCATCGTGCACAGCAGCGGGACGGGCGGCAGCGGCACCCCGATCCGGGCGAACTCGCGGTCCAGGAAGGCGTGGTCGCAGCTGACGTGGTGGCCGACCAGCACCCGGCCGGCCAGCAGCTCCAGCAGGTGGGGGGCGATCTCCCGGAAGCGCGGGGCGCCCTCGACGTCGGCCTGGCGTATCCGGTGCACATGGGTCGGGCCGACCGGGCCCAGCGGATCCAGCAGGGTGGCGAACTCACCCTCGGGGCGGAGCCGGGCGTCCAGCAGCACCACCGCGACCTCGACCACCCGGTGCCGCCACGGGCTGCGGCCGGTCGCCTCCACGTCCACCACGGCGAAGCCCGGAGCTCCGGGCAGCGCGGGGATCGGGCGGGGAAGCATGGCGGCACTCCTCGTGTGCTCAGCCCCCCACGGGCGCAAACGCGTTCGATCGTAAGCCGACCGGAGCGCCCCGCCCCAAGCCGGAACGGAGTGTCTTTGACAACGATTCGGCGAACCGCCCCCGCCGGTCGGCGGGGGCGGTGGTGCACGCACGAACGCCGGTTCAGCTCGCCAGGGCCTTGCGCAGCCGGTTCTCGTCGACCCGCCAGAAGTCGTGCTGGCGGCCGTCGATCAGGGTCACCGGGATCTGCTCCCAGTAGCGGCGGTACAGCTCCTCGTCCTGGGTGATGTCCTTCTCCTCGAAGGTCGCACCCAGCTCCGCCGCCACCCGGACGATCACCTCCCGGGCCTCGTCGCACAGGTGGCAGCCGGGCTTGCCGACCAGGGTCACGGTACGGTCCGCCGGCTCGGGGCTCTTGCGTCGCAGCAGTGGGCTCACCTGGCCATTATTCGCCCGCCCGCCCCCGGGGCGCCCGGCCCCCTACGACGGGAAGCTGTTCACCGCACGGGCACGGCTCCGTCACGGCCGCTCCCCGCCCGGCTGGCTATGCTCGATGACATGGCCGTGCTCCGAAGGCTCACCCAGGCGAGACGCTCCACCACCGAGCGGAGCGCCCTGGCAGGCGAGGCCGCGGCAGCGGCGGCCGAGGCCGCGCTGCGCGCCGAACCGCTGCTCGCCCCCACCGGCGCCCCGGCGGCGGACACCCCGGCGGAGGCCCCCGGGACGGACGGCCCCGAGGCCGGCGCCGCCCCGGCGGGGAGCCCGGCGGCCGGCCGGGCCGGAAGGGCCCCCAAGGCCCCTCCCGGGAACCACACCCCGGACCGGGACGACCCGCGCGCCGCCGCCTTCTTCGACTGCGACAACACCATCCTGCGCGGCGCCGCGATCTTCTACCTCGGCGTCGGCCTCTACCGCCACGGCTTCCTCACCCGCCGCGACATCGCCCGGTTCGCCTGGCAGCAGGCCCTCTTCCGGCTGCACGGCACCGAGGACCCGGACCACATCTCGGACGCCCGGAACACCGCCCTGGGCATCGTGGCCGGCAAGCGCACCGCCGACCTGGAGGCGATCTGCGAGGAGGTCTTCGAGCAGGTCGTCGCCGACAAGATCTGGCCGGGCACCCGCGCCCTGGTCCAGATGCACCTGGACGCCGGCCAGCGGGTCTGGCTGGTGACCGCCGCCCCGCTGGAGGTGGCCCGGATCATCGCCCGGCGGCTCGGCATGACCGGCGCACTGGGCACCGTCGCCGAGGCCCGGGACGGCCACTACACCGGCCGGCTGGTCGGCGACCTGCTGCACGGCCCGGCCAAGGCCGCCGCGGTGAACGCACTGGCCCGGCGCGAGCGGCTGGACCTCGACCGCTGCGCGGCCTACAGCGACTCGGCCAACGACATCCCGATGCTCTCGCTGGTCGGCCACCCGTACGTGGTGAACCCGGACGGCGCGCTGCGGCGGCACGCCCGGGCGCAGGGCTGGCGGGTGCGCGACTTCCGGACCGGGCGCAAGGCGGCCCGGGTGGGGCTGCCGGCGGCGGCCGCGGTCGGGGTGCTGGCGGGTGCCGCGGCAGCCGGGGTGGCGCTGCAACGCCGCCGTCGGCGGGGCTGAATCCCGGCCACGGAACCGTTTCTTCCCCTCCCCGCCCCTCCCCCGCGCGGGTGAGAAGGCGTCAATCGGCGGCCTGAGCCGGCCCCTCGTACGGGCGAACTCCCTGCTCCGACAAGGTCGTCCGGGCCCGATGCACGAACCTGTCACGCGGTGACCGCTTCTGATCGTTCGCCAGACCGGGAAAGTCAGGGGTTACGGAGCTCCAAGGCTGGGAAACCGCCGCCAGTGCCGCCGAATTGGTCACCCTGGGCGCCCGAACGGTCACGTTGAGCCGGATGAACGCCGACATCTCCGGTCAGTGTCAGCCGAATATGCACAACAAATGGATCCCAAACGACCACTTCGACCACACGGTGTAGCTGTCATTGCACAAAGCGTTATTCTCTCCTGGATGCACGTCACCCAAGCGCCCCGCTCGAACGGGTGTCATGGGGAGTGCTCTCCGCGCAGGCGGAGGTGATCCGTCCACAGTTCTGCCTCTGGGAGTCCCGTGTACCCACCCGTCCGGAACGACGCGCCTGCACCCTCCCGCCCGTCGTCCGCGCCCCTGCGTCCCCGCACCGGCCTCCGCGGTCGCCCGGCCGAGCGGCAGATCTCCACCGGCCTGGACCTGCTGCGCACCCTGCTCCGCAGCCAGCTCGCCGTCTCGCCCCAACTCGTGCCCGCCGGCGGTCCGCTGGTCGGCCACCAGCACGGCCCCGGCACCGCGCTGCGCACCACCGCCGCCGGCTCGACCGGCACCGGCTCGCGCGGCCGCACCGGCAGCGTGGGCCGCAGCCGCTCCCGCACCGCGCCGAGCCCCGGCTACGAGACCGAGCACAACCCGATCATGGAGCTGGTCGAGCGGGCCCAGGCCGGCGAGAGCGAGGCGTTCGGCCGGCTCTACGACCACTACGCGGACACCGTGTACCGATACATCTACTACCGGGTCGGCAGCCGGGCCACCGCCGAGGACCTCACCAGCGAGACCTTCCTGCGCGCGCTGCGCCGGATCGGCACCTTCACCTGGCAGGGCCGGGACTTCGGCGCCTGGCTGGTCACCATCGCGCGCAACCTGGTCGCCGACCACTTCAAGTCCAGCCGGTTCCGGCTGGAGGTCACCACCGGCGAGATGCTCGACTCCAACGAGTGCGAGCGCAGCCCGGAGGAGTCGGTGCTGGAGTCGCTCTCCAACGCCGCCCTGCTGGACGCGGTGCGCCGGCTCAACCCCCAGCAGCAGGAGTGCGTGACGCTGCGCTTCCTCCAGGGGCTGTCGGTGGCCGAGACCGCGCGGATCATGGGCAAGAACGAGGGCGCGATCAAGACCCTCCAGTACCGCGCCGTGCGCACCCTGGCCCGGCTCCTGCCGCCCGACGCGCGGTGAGGCGACGGTGACCGAGGGGGCGATAGGGCGGGCCCTGCCCCGACGGGCCCTGCCCGGGCGGCGATCCGACGGCCCGTCATCACCGCCGCCCGACCGACACGTCCGGGTGAACGGTCGATCCGATGATCAGCCGTGCGTAACCGACCGCCCGTACCGCTCGTTGGCCAGCATGCAAGCCCCCACCAGGCATACGGTCAAGCCGAATTGTGACCTATCACCCGATGGAGTGGCTTTGGCCCGCCGGGGCAACCGTCCGGCAGGCCGGGGTGTCGACAACGACGAAGGGAGGTGTGGCCCGTGACGGCAAACGTGCTGGAGCACCGACGGGCGAAGGCCTTCGCCGAGGCGCTGGAGGCCCACCAGGCGGAGCAACGCCGTGCGGCCGATGCCGAATCGGCCAACACCGCTGTCGCCGAGGCCGGTTCGGTCGCGATGGCCGAACTGGTCGGGGTGGCCGACGCACTGGGGGCACTGCCCGGACCAGCCCTGGACCAGGAGGTCCGGACGGTCCAACGCGCCCAGCTGATGGCCGCTTTCGAGCAGGCCTTCGCCGGCGGGCCGGGCGCCGCGGTGCCCCGCCAGCGCCGCCACCGGGCGATCCGGACGGCACCGCGCGGCCGGTGGAGCCGCCGCTTCGCGATCGGCGGACTGGTCGCCGGGCTCGCCGTCGGCAGCCTGGCCGGCGCGGCCGCGGCAAGCTCCAACGCCCTTCCCGGGGACACGCTGTACGGCATGAAGCGCGGTCTCGAAGGGCTTCGACTGGACCTCGCGGACTCCGACTCGGAGCGCGGCGAACTGCTGCTCGGCAACGCGGCCACCCGGCTCGGCGAGGCCAACGCCCTGGTCGGGCAGACGGGTTCGACCACCGGGCTCAGCCCCGGCACGGTCGACCGGGTCCGCCGGGCGCTGGACGACATGCACGCCGACGCCCTCAAGGGCCGCGAGCTGCTGCGTTCGGTCTACCGCAGCAACGGCTCGCTGGACCCGATGCGCGCGCTGGCCGGTTTCGCCCACGACGAGGACGGCCGCTGGAGCGAGCTTCAGGGCCGGCTGCCGGTCCAACTCACCGAGCAGGCACACCTGGTGAACCAGCTCTTCGACGACATAAGCGAGGACGTCGCGCCCCTGCGCCTGACCCAGCCCCCCGCCAAGAGCGGTGGACCGGGCGGCACCGGAGCGGGCGACGACTCGTCCTCCTCGACCGGCGGTTCCCCGGCCGACTCCGGGGCGAACGGCTCCGGCGCCGCACCCGGCTCCGCGCAGTCCCAGGGCGGCACGGGCAGCAGCAGCCGCCCCGGCGGCACCGACCGCGCCCCGGACACCGCCGGCAACGGTGGCACGGCCGGCGGTGGGGCCAAGGGCGGCGGTCTGCCCAGCACCCTGCCCACCAGCGCCCCGGACGCCGTCAACGGCCTGGTCGGCAACCTCACCAATGGGCTCACCGGCGGCGGGCGGCCCTCGCCGAGCGCCGACGCCGCCCCGCCGCAGGTGCCGCAGCCGCCGTCCGGTGCGCCCAGCGCGCCGAGCGCCCAGCAGGGCGTGGACGTGCCCCCGCTGATCCCCGGCCTGCTGCCCGGGCTGCGGATCCTCGGCGGCAGCTGAGCGAGGCAGGGGCTGAGCAAGGCGCTGAGGGCCTGGTGGAACGCGTTCCACCAGGCCCTCAGCGCGTCAGGATCATCGGCAGGGCGGTCAGAAGAACACCGAACGCCGCTGCACCAGCAGCTGGTACAGGGTGTGCTGGATGGTCTCGCGCACCTCGTCGGCCAGGTCGAAGACCAGCATCGGGTCGTCCGCGGCCTCCGGCGGGTAGCCGTCGGTGGCGATCGGCTCGCCGAAGCGGATCGTCCACTTGGTCGGCAGCGGCAGCATCCCCAGCGGCCCCAGCCACGGGAAGGTCGGGGTGATCGGCACGTACGGCAGGCCGAGCAGCCGGGCCAGCGTCTTGACGTTGCCGATCATCGGGTAGGTCTCCTCCGCCCCGACGATCGAGCACGGCACGATCGGCACCCCGGCGCGCAGCGCGGAGGAGACGAAGCCGCCGCGGCCGAAGCGCTGGAGCTTGTAGCGCTCGGAGAACGGCTTGCCGATGCCCTTGAAGCCCTCCGGCCAGACCCCGACCAGTTCGCCGCGCTCCAGCAGCGCCTGGGCGTCCTCGTTGCAGGCCAGGGTGTGGCCGGCCTTGCGGGCCAGCTCGTTGATGCCCGGCAGCACGAAGACCAGGTCGGCGGCGAGCATCCGCAGGTGCCGGTGGTGCGGGTGGTGGTCGTGGATGGCCACCTGGGTCATCAGGGCGTCCAGCGGGATGGTGCCGGAGTGGTTGGCGACGATCAGGGCCCCGCCCTCGGCCGGGATGTGCTCGACGCCCTGGACCTCGATCCGGAAGTACTTCTCGGCCAGCGGGCGCAGCAGCGAGAGCAGCACCTCCTCGGTGAGCTCCCGGTCGAAGCCGAACTCGTCGACCTCGTAGTCGCCGGTGATCCGGCGGCGCAGGAAGGCCAGTCCTTCGGTGGCCCGGCCCTCCCAACCCTTGCCGAACAGCGAGGTGGCCGCCGGGCCGAGCCGGCCGGACAGCGCCCCGCCGACGGCCCTGGCGAGCCGGTCGGCCGGCCCGGGGCCCTCGGGGGAGCTCCAGCTGGGGGCGGACTCGATCGGGATGACCTTGGCCTCGCCCGGCGCGTTCTCGGCGGCGGCACTCATGGCGGGTTCAGCTCCTCGGGCGGCGGGTCGGTACGGCGTCGGTGGCCCCTTCCGGGCCGAGCAGGGCGGTCAGCCGGTCGGTGACGGCGGCCAGCCGCCCGGGCGGCAGCAGGCCGGGGCCCAGTGCGGCGGCGAAGTCGGCGAAGGCCTCCGGAGTGCTGAACGCCGGACGGTAGCCGAAGGTCTCCCGCAGCCGCGCGGTGTCCACCACCCGGCCGTGGGTGAGCAGCCGCAGCTGTTCCGGCGAGACGTCGACCAGCCGGGTCTGCCGGGCCAGCACGGCCATCCAGCTGACCGCGGGCAGCAGCAGCGGCAGGGTGGGGCGGCCGAGCCGGCGGGCGCACTGGGAGAGCAGCAGCACGCCCTCCCCCGCCACGTTGAAGGTGCCGGTGTTCACGGTGCCGGGTACCGGCTCGTCGGCGGCCCGGCAGAGCACCGCGACGGCATCGTCCTCGTGTACGAACTGCAGCCTGGGGTCGTAGCCGAGCACGGTCGGCAGCACCGGCAGCGCGAAGTACTCGCTGAGCGGGGTGTCCGAGCCCGGGCCGACGATGTTGGCGAAGCGCAGCACCGTCACCGCGACGTCCGGGCGGCGCCGGGCGAAGCCGCGGACGTAGCCCTCGACCTCCGCCGCGTCCTTGGCGAAGCCGCCACCGGGCGGGTCCTTCGGCTGGATCCGCTCGCTGAACACCGCCGGGTCGCGGGGCGCGGAGCCGTACACGCCGGTGGTGGACTTCACCACCAGCCGGCGCACCCCGGGCGCCTTCTGGCAGGCGCCGAGCAGCTGCATGGTGCCGATGACGTTGGACTCCTTCACCGCGGCGCGGTTGGTGGAGCCCAGCCCGGTGGCGCTGACGCTCAGGTGCACCACGGTGTCCACCCGGTGCTCGGCGATCACCCGGGAGACGGCGGGGCGGCGCAGGTCGAGCTGGTGGAAGGTGTACGGGGCGGCCGGTCCGGCGGGCTCCTCGACCGGCAGCCGGGGCGGCTGCACGTCCACGCCGACGACCCGGTCCACCCCCGGACGGCGCCGGACCTCGGCGGCGAAGCGGGCACCCAGATGGCGTGCCACGCCGGTGACGAGCACGACCACGCCCACGGTGCTGCACCCCATTCCCTCGACCGAGCGGCCTGCGTGCACCGTACCGCGCCGCCCCACCGGGCCGTGAAACGACACCGCCCGCCCAGGCCACGGGGGCCTGGGCGGGCGGTGGAAGCGCTGGGCGCGCTGGGCGCGGCCGGGGGCGCTTACTTCTTGTTGCGACGCTGAACGCGGGTCCGCTTCAGAAGCTTGCGGTGCTTCTTCTTGGCCATACGCTTGCGACGCTTCTTGATGACAGAGCCCACGGAACAACCCTCGCTCACTGAGACTCTCGTCCGTGAGAGACGGAGTCCATACGACTGACGTGAGGGCCTAGCCTACCGTCCGCGTGGCCGGGGCCGTAATCGTGCTCCCCTGAAGCGGGAAACTCGCGGGAAATCCGGGGCGAACGGGGACGGATCCACGGGCTGTGGACCCGCCCCCGCCGACCCCGGTGCTACGCGCTCTCGAGTCGCACGTACGACTCCTTGAGGTACTCGTGCACCGCCTGCTGGGGCACCCGGAAGGACCGTCCGACCCGGATGGCCGGCAGCTCTCCGCTGTGCACCAACCGGTACACGGTCATCTTGGACACCCGCATGACCGCGGCAACCTCGGCCACGGTCAGGAAGACGACTTCCTGCAGGGGACGCTCGACGGAACTCATGACCATCACCCGACCCTTACCCGTGTGCAAGGCACCGGCTTCCCCTCCGGTGACTCCACCGGCACACGTGTATCCCCAGAGTAGTTATGGGTGGTACCAGTGGGAAGAGGGGAGGTGCAGTCCTCGTACGGTGAGAGATAGGACCGTTGCAGTACGTAGTCACTCGGCGGATCGCCCCAGGGGGCGTACGCACGGCCCCTCCGGGGCCCGGCCGGGGCGGGGCCGGGGCGGCGGATTCAGGCCAGCAGACCGTGGTGGGGGAACACCGCTCGGCGGCCGGCGAGGATGGCCTGATCGAGTCGGTCGGCCGGATCGTAACCCGAGTCGAAGTCGCGCCAGGCCGGGCGGGCGCCGTCGGTCATCCGCAGCGGGGCCGGGCGGCGGGTGCGGCGGTAGACCTCGGCGCGCCAGGCCTCGGGGGTCTCGGTGGCCGGGTCGACGGGCCGGCCGGCCGCGGTGGCGACCAGATGGGTCCAGCAGCGCGGGACGACGTCCACGACGGCGTAGCCGCCCCCGCCGGTGGCCACCCAGCGGCCGCCGGTGAGCCGGTGGGCCAGCCCGTGCAGCTCCTCGGCGATCAGCCGCTGGGCGTCCAGGGTGACGGCGAGGTGGGCGAGCGGGTCCTCCAGGTGGGTGTCCGCGCCGTGCTGGGTGACCAGGACCTGCGGCCGGAAGGCGGCGAGCAGTTCGGGCACCAGGGCGTGGAAGGCGCGCAGCCAGCCGGCGTCGCCGGTGCCGGCCGGCAGCGGCAGGTTGGCGGCGGAGCCGGGGGCGTCCGGGCCGCCGGTCTCGGTGGGCCAGCCGGTCTGCGGGAAGAGCGTGGCGGGGTGCTCGTGCAGCGAGACGGTCAGCACCCGGGGGTCGTTCCAGAAGGCCGCCTGGACCCCGTCGCCGTGGTGGACGTCCACGTCGACGTAGGCGACCCGCTCGGCGCCGAGTTCGAGCAGCCGGGCGATGGCCAGGGCCGGGTCGTTGTAGACGCAGAAGCCGGAGGCCTTGCCGGGCATCGCGTGGTGCAGTCCGCCGGCGAAGTTGACGGCGTGCGGTGCCTCGCCGCGCCAGACCGCCTCGGCGGCGGCGACCGACTGGCCGGCGATCAGCGCGGAGGCCGAGTGGATGGCCGGGAAAGCCCAGTTGTCGTCGGTGCCGAGCCCGTGCCGGAGGTCCGACTGCTCGGGGTGGGCGGCAATGTGCCGGACCGCCTCGACGTACTCCTTGGTGTGCACCAGTTGCAGGGTGGAGTCCCCGGCGGGCGGCGCGGACCGGACGGTCACCCCGGGCCCGGCGGCCAGTCCGAGGGCCTCGACCAGGCGCATGGTGAGCGCCAGCCGGGTCGGGTCCATCGGGTGGCCGGGGCCGAAGTCGTAGGCGGTGACGGCCTCGTCCCAGAAGAGGTGCAGGCCGCAGGGGGTGTCACGCTCGGCTTCGGGCATGGCCTCCACCGTAGTGGGTGGGGGCGGCGGGCCTCGCCCGCCCCCACCGTCACGCGGCGGCGGGGGCCAGGGCCGGTGCGGGGGCGAAGCGCTCGGCCAGCGGCAGCACGGCGAGCACCAGCAGCATCGGGGCGAGCAGCGCCCAGCGGTACGAGCTCGCGTCCGCGATCGCCCCGACCAGCGGCGAACCGACCAGGAAGCCCACATAGTTGAAGAGGTTGAGCCGGGCCACGGCGGCGTCCGAGTCAGCCGGGAAGAGCCGGCCGCCGGCCGCGAACACCTGCGGGATGATCGCGCAGATGCCGAAGCCGAGCACGGTGAAGGCGGCGATGCCCGCCCAGGCGGCGGGCGCCAGCGCGGCCAGCCCGAAGCCCAGCGCGGCCAGCGCGGCGCCGAGGCGCACCACCGGCACGGCGCCGAAGCGCTGCACCGCGCGGTCGCCCAGGGCCCGGCCGAGCAGCATCGCGACCATGTAGCCGAGGTAGGAGAGCTTGGCGAGGTCCTCCCGGCTGCCCAGGCCGTCGGTGAGGTACTTGACGCTGTAGTTGGAGACCGAGGCGTCCGCGATGTACGCGAAGGCCATCGCCAGGCACAGCGGCAGCAGCGGGCGCCAGGGGATGGACCGGGCGGCGGCCTCGGCGGCGGCCCGGACGGCGTCGCCGAGTTCGGCCGGTCCGGCGAACCGGGTGCCGGTCAGCACCGCGAGCGGGGCGATCACCGCCGCGGCCGTGCCGAACAGCACCGGCAGCCCCAGGTCGTAGTGCGAGCCGAGGCCGGCGACGGCCGCACCGAGGATGCCGCCGAGGCTGAACGCGGCATGGAAGCCGATCATGATCGAGCGGCCGTAGCGGCGCTGGAGGCCCACCCCGAGCATGTTCATACTGGCGTCCAGTGCCCCGACCAGCAGCCCGAACGCGCCCAGTGCGACGGCGAGTTGCCACAGCGAGTCGCCCAGTCCGGCGCCCGCCAGGCTGAGGCAGACGGCCGGCTGGACGGCCCGCAGGACGGCCCGGGCGCCGGTGCGCTTCACCAGCCGCTCGGAGAGGATCGAGCCCACCCCGGCCAGGACCGGCACCGCGGCCAGGAAGACCGGCAGCAGCCCGTCGCTCAGCCCGTACCGGTGCTGGATCTCCGGGATGCAGGTGACCAGCAGCGCGAAGGTGGTGCCCTGGAGCAGGAAGCTGACGGCGAGCGCGGCCCGCCCGACGCGCAGTCCCGGCGCCGTCGGGGTCGGGACGGACTGCACGGGCGGTGCGGCACTCATCTACGGACCTCCACGCGGCTCGCTACCGGTCGCCCCCGGGCCCGCTACCGGCCGGTAGAACGATGTTGGCCGAGAGCGTAGGCGGTGCGCCGGGTTTGCGGGAGGGGTCGTGCAGGGACTTCCGCCGTGGGCGGCCCCCGGTCACTTCCCGCCGGAGGCCAGCTCCCGGGAGCGGTCCCGGGCCGCCTCCAGGGCGCCCAGCAGCGCGGCCCGCACCCCGTGGTTCTCCAGCTCGCGGATCGCCGCGATGGTGGTGCCGGCCGGGGAGGTGACCGCCTCGCGCAGCTTCACCGGGTGCTCGCCGGAGTCACGCAGCATCACCGAGGCGCCGATCGCGGACTGCACGATCAGGTCGTGCGCCACCTGCCGGGGCAGGCCGAGCAGGATGCCCGCGTCCGTCATCGCCTCGACCAGGAAGTAGAAGTAGGCCGGGCCCGAGCCGGACAGCGCGGTGGCCGCGTCCTGCTGGGACTCCGGCAGCCGCAGCGCCTTGCCGACCGAGCTGAAGATCTCCTCGGCCCGCGCCAGGTGCTCCTCCCGGGCGTGCGAGCCGCCGGAGATGACGCTCATCCCCTCGTCCACCAGCACCGGCGTGTTGGGCATCACCCGGACCACCGGGGTGCCGGCCGCCAGCCGCTCCTCGAACCAGGCGGTCGGGACGCCGGCCGCCGCCGAGATCACCAGCCGGTCCGGGCTGATGTGCGGGGCCAGCTCCTCCAGCAGGGTGCCCATGTCCTGCGGCTTGACCGCGAGGATCAGGGTGTCGGCCAGCTTCGCGGCCTCGGCGTTGGAGACCGCCACCACGCCGTACCGGTCGGCGAGTTCGGCCGCGCGCTCGGGGCGGCGGGCGGTCACCAGGACGTCCGCCGGGTCGGTGCCGGCCCGCAGCAGGCCGGAGAGCAGGGCCTCGCCGATCTTGCCGGTGCCCAGGAAGGCGATCTTCTGTCCGGGTGCTGCGCTGCTGGCCATGGTCCGCTCCTTGCCTCGGTACTGCGGCCATCCTCGCACCGCACGACGGCGCCCGCCGGGACCGTCCGGTCCGTGGGCCGCGCGGCCCCGGGGGCCTTTGCCCCTAGGGAGAAAACTCGGGGGTTTCCCCTATGGCCTCCGGGCCCGGGCAGGCGCACCGTGGAGCCATGGCACACGACGAGATGTCCCGACGTGAGAACCGGCAACTCGCCGCCGCCTCGGCGACGGTGGGCCCGTGGCGGACGGCCGCGGGCGTCGGTGCGGTGGTGGGCGCGACCGCCCTGGGGGTCGAAGCGATCTCCGGGGACTGGTCACTGAGCATGCTGGCCGGACCGGCCGGCTGGGCCCTGTTCTTCGTCGCCCTGGTCGGCACCGTCGGCGGGCAGCTGCGCCGCGACACCACCGACCGGCGGCTGCGCCGCTGGGCCGACGCGCACCCGTGGCAGGCGGCCCTCCCGGCGGCCGGCGGGCTGCTGGCACTGAACACCCTGGCGCAGTACTTCCTGGGCGACGCCGGGCTGTTCGGCTCCTTCTTCATCTCGCTGCTCCCGGCCGGCCTCCTGCTGGTGATCGCCGGGGTGGTGGGCTCGGTGAAGCAGGCCCGCGGCAAGGGTTAGGGGCCTGGGTCGGGGCGGTTTCCGGACAAAATATGGTGAACCCCCGGGCGTCGCGCACGGGTTCACCACATGGTGCGGCCCCGATCGACGAACCGTCACACCCCGTCGGCATACTGGCGCGATGCCGATTGCCGAAGATCCGGAACCACGCCCCTCCGAGGGCAGTGAGCCGGGCGGGTCCGACCCGTCCGGAGCGGGCGGGAAGGACCCGTTCGCCGACCTCGTCCTGGACGAGGAGTTCATCAAGGCCGCCAGCGTGAAGGAGCAGTCCGGGCGCACCCGGATGCTGAGCGCCCGCTGGAAGCACACCCCGCCGGTCGACCCGGGCGGCCGACGCTCGGTCAACGACGGCCCGGCGCCGAAGCGCCGCTTCGGCCGCAAGCCGAAGCTCCAGGTGGTCGACCCCTGGGGCAACCCGCGCCCGGCCCGGCGCCGGCGCGGGCTGGAGTGGCGCACACCGCTGTTCATCGTGCTGACCGTCGCCGTGCTGCTGGCCGCGCTCAACGTCGACGCGCTGCGTACGTGGCTGCACGGGGGCGCCGACGGCTCCTCGGCGAAGGCCTACGCCCCGGTGCCGACCGTCGCCCCGGAGACGGCCCGGCCGACCAGCGCGCCGTCGAAGGCCCCCGAGGAGCAGCCCACGCTGGCCCACCCGTGGGCGGGCTCCCCCGCCGAGGGCTGGCCGACCTCGATGGACGCCTTCGGCCCGAAGGACGCACCGGACGCGATCGGGGTGTTCAGCGCCGAGCAGGTCGCCGCACAGGTGAAGCTGGTGAAGGACTACCTGGCGGCCGCCAACCTGGACCCGAAGGTGATCGCCGGCGCGCGGCCGGACGCCGCGCTGGCCATGCTGAGCCGGGAGAGCCAGGGCAGGATCGGCGCCACGCTGGACAAGCCGTCCAAGGAGCAGGACCCCACGCTGTGGTTCGCCCGGTTCGACCCCCGTGAGGCGATCCAGATCGGTGACTCCGCCAAGGTGCAGGGGCTGATCACCGTGGAGGGCGACGGCGACAAGGGCGTCCTGGTGCACACCGACTTCACCTACGTCTACGCCCTCCGGCCGGGCCCGGACGCCGCCAAGGCCCCCGGATCGGCCCAGCCGTCGACGAAGGCGTCCCAGGCACCCCAGGACGGCACGGCCAAGCCGGTGGGCCTCCTGGTGCCGGCCGACGATGCGGCCGGGGAGACCTGGACCACCCGCACGATCGTGCGCAGGCAGCAGGACTTCCGCTTCTACGACCCGGCCAGGTACCGGGTGGACCGGGCGAAGCTCATGGTCGACAAGTCGGCGACGGACATCGGCAACAGCGCGTGCGACGTCTACGACGGCTTCCTGCACCCGCAGTTCGACCAGTTCGCCGCCCCCGGGCCGGACTCGACCGGCCCCAGGAGCGACCCTTACGACCGCAGCCACGACCTGCCGACGACCGGAGGCGGCGACTGCGGCACGGTCAGCCGCTTCTGACGGTCAGCGCTTGCGCTTCCCGCCGGGTCGGCCGCCGCGGCCGGCCCGGCGCTTCTCGTACTGCTCGACGGCCTTCTGGTGGGCGGCCCGCTTGACCGCCTCGCCGGGGGCCTCGACCAGGCTGCGGGCGAAGTAGGCGGCCAGGCCGCCGGCCCCGCCGATCAGCCAGACCGCGCCGAGCGACTTCTCCTCGGCCATCCAGCCGGTCAGCTGGTCCTTGCCCTCGGTGAGCACCTTCCAGGTGCGCAGGACGGACATCAGCGAGCAGACCGCGATGGCGGCGGTCAGCAGCCCGTTCAGGAAGCCGCCGCCGTCGGAGAGGGCGACGCCCTCGACGCCGAAGCGCAGCACCAGCGCGGCGGCGGCGGTGGCGACCAGCGCGCCGACGGAGACGCCGACCCGGCGCAGCCAGTAGCCGTTGTCCCGGTCGAGCCAGCTGGTGCCGAAGAAGCGGATCGGCTCCGGCTCGGGGGCGCCGGTGGGCTTGGGGGCGGGGGCGGGGGGCTGCTCGGTCACGCCGTCGATTATCACCCGAGCGGCGGTTGTCACCCGAGCGGCAGCGGTGACCCCGCGCCGGGGAGGGCAACGACGGAGGAGCCGCCCCGGACGTCGGGACGGCTCCTCCGTGGGCGGGCGGGCTCAGCCGAGCTTGCTGACGTCCCGGACGGCGCCCTTGTCGGCCGAGGTGGCCATCGCCGCGTAGGCCCGCAGCGCCTGGCTGACCTGGCGGTCGCGGTTCCGCGGCCGGTAGCCGTGCCCGGCCTCCAGCGCGCGGCGGCGCTCGGCGAGGACCTCGGCCGGGACCTCCAGGGAGATCGTCCGGGCCGGGATGTCGATGGCGATGGTGTCGCCGTCCTCGACCAGCGCGATGGTGCCACCGGAGGCCGCCTCCGGGGAGGCGTGGCCGATGGACAGGCCCGAGGTGCCGCCGGAGAAGCGGCCGTCGGTGATCAGCGCGCAGGCCTTGCCCATGCCGCGGCCCTTGAGGAAGGACGTCGGGTAGAGCATCTCCTGCATGCCCGGGCCGCCCTTGGGGCCCTCGTAGCGGATGACGACGACGTCGCCCTCCTTGACCCGCTTGGCGAGGATCGCCTCGACCGCGGCCTCCTGGGACTCGCAGACCACCGCCGGGCCGCTGAACGTCCAGATCGACTCGTCGACGCCGGCCGTCTTCACGATGCAGCCGTCCTCGGCGAGGTTGCCGTAGAGCACGGCGAGGCCGCCCTCGACCGAGTAGGCGTGCTCGACGCTGCGGATGCAGCCGCCGGCGGCGTCGGTGTCCAGCGACTCCCAGCGCTCGGACTGCGAGAAGGCCTCGGCGGAGCGCTTGCAGCCGGGTGCGGCGTGCCACAGCTCGACGGCCTCGGCGGAGGGCGAACCGCCGCGCACGTCCCAGGTCTTGAGCCACTCGGCGAGCGAGTCGGAGTGCACGGTGTGGACGTCCTCGTTGAGCAGCCCGCCGCGGTACAGCTCGCCGAGGATGGCCGGGATGCCGCCGGCCCGGTGCACGTCCTCCATGTAGTACGAGCCGTTGGGCGCGACCTTGGACAGGCAGGGCACCTTGCGGGAGACGGCGTCGATGGCCCGCATGTCGAAGTCCAGCTCGGCCTCCTGGGCGGCGGCGAGCAGGTGCAGGATGGTGTTGGTCGAGCCGCCCATGGCGATGTCCAGGGCCATGGCGTTCTCGAAGGCGGCCCGGCTGGCGATCGCGCGCGGCAGCACCGAGGCGTCGTCCTGGCCGTAGTGGCGGTTGGTGATCTCGACGACCGTTCGCCCGGCCTTCTCGTACAGCGCCCGGCGGGCGGTGTGGGTGGCGAGCACCGAGCCGTTGCCGGGCAGCGAGAGGCCGATCGCCTCGGTGAGGCAGTTCATCGAGTTCGCGGTGAACATGCCGGAGCACGACCCGCAGGTGGGGCAGGCGTTCTCCTCGATGATCGCGATGTCCTCGTCGGAGACGTTCTCGTTGACCGCCTGGGAGATCGCGTCGATCAGGTCCAGCTTGCGCACGGTGCCGTCGACCAGGGTGGCCTTGCCGGCCTCCATCGGGCCGCCGGAGACGAAGACGGTCGGGATGTTGAGGCGCAGCGCGGCCATCAGCATGCCGGGGGTGATCTTGTCGCAGTTGGAGATGCAGATCAGCGCGTCGGCGCAGTGCGCGTTGACCATGTACTCGACCGAGTCGGCGATCAGGTCGCGCGAGGGCAGCGAGTAGAGCATGCCGCCGTGGCCCATCGCGATGCCGTCGTCGACGGCGATGGTGTTGAACTCGCGCGGGATGCCGCCGGCCTCCTTGATCGCCTCGGAGACGATCCGGCCGACCGGCTGGAGGTGGGTGTGCCCCGGGACGAACTCGGTGAAGGAGTTGGCGACCGCGATGATCGGCTTGCCGAAGTCCTCGCGGGCTACGCCGGCGGCCCGGAGAAGCGCCCGGGCGCCTGCCATGTTGCGACCGTGGGTGACCGTACGGGACCTCAGCTCGGGCACTGTGCTCCACTCCTTCGGGGCTCTCGCTGGCGCCCGCCGGTGATCAGGGTGCGGGGGCCGTTGTGGCTTACGAGCCTACGCCCGCCGTCCGGCCGGCGGACGGCGCGTCCGCGATGCGGGCAGCGGACGGCCTCCGGGCAACGGGCGGGCGGCGGGCAGCGGGCGGCGGGCGGCGGGCCCGGGCTCAGTCCTGCTTGACGGCCACGGTGACGTCCAGGCTGAACGGCTCGACCACCAGGCCGTCCGGGAACTCGGCGGTCATCGCCTCCCGCTCGGCGGCCAGCACCGGGGCGCGCTCCTCGGGGCTGAGCGAGGCCAGGTAGGAGCGGGAAGTCAGGTCGGTGAGCACGTGCTCGACGGTGACCTGCCGCTCCCAGTGCAGCACCGCCCGTTCGACCGCGAGGCCGGCCGGGGCGAAGTGCCGGGTGTGGTCGCTGATCCCGCCGTAGCCGCGGTAGTGGTCGGGCAGTGCGGCGGCCAGCCGCTCGGCCCGGGCCCGGACCCACGGCACGGTCTCGTCGTACACGTTCCACCAGGTCGCGACGGCGCCGCCGGGCCGCAGCACCCGGACCGCCTCCGGGACGGCCAGCTCGGGGCGGGTCCAGTGGAAGGCCTGGGCGTAGCTGATCAGGTCGGCGGAGGCGTCGTGGAAGGGCAGGTCGTCGCCGGTGCCGCGGACCATCGGCAGGGTGGGCGAGGAGGCCAGGAACTGGGCGGCCATGCCGCCGCTGGGCTCGACCGCGACGACCTCTGCGCCCCGGGCGGCCAGCAGCCGGGTCGCGATGCCGGTCCCGGCGCCGACGTCCAGGACCCGGGCGCCCTTGAGGCCGCGGCCCCAGAGCCGCTCCACCGTGTCGAACAGCTCGGCCGGGTAGCCGGGCCGCCCCCGGTCGTACTCGGCGGCGACCGCGCCGAAGCTCACGGCGAGGTCCCGGTAGTTCTGGTAGTCCGTCACATTTCCCCCTGTGCACGGCAGTTCACGCCCGTTCGGGCCCGGTGGTCAGCGTACGCGCGAGGGGGTGGCGAGGTGCAAGCGGGTGAAGGCGAGGGCCTCGGCCAGATCGGCCTCGCGTTCGGCGGGGGACGCGGAGCGGCGGGTGTTGACCTCCAGCACCACGTGGCCGTCGAAGCCGGTGCGGGCGAGGTGCTCCAGCAGCTCGGCGCAGGGCTGCTTGCCCCGGCCGGGGATCAGGTGCTCGTCCTTGCCGGAGCCGCTGCCGTCGGCGAGGTGGACGTGGGCGAGCCGGTCGCCCATCCGCTCGACCATGGCGAAGGTGTCGATCCGGGAGGTGGCGACGTGCGAGAGGTCGATGGTGAAGTGCCGGTACTCCTCGTCGGTGACGTCCCAGCCGGGCGCGTACGCCAGCACCTCGCGGTCGCGGTAGCGCCACGGGTACATGTTCTCGACGGCGAAGCGGACGTCGGTCTCGCCCGCCATCCGGTTGATGCCCTCGACGAACTCGCGGGCGTACTGCCGCTGCCAGCGGAACGGCGGGTGCACGACCACAGCACTCGCGCCGAGCTTCTCGGCCGCCGCCCGGGCCCTGACCAGCTTCGTCCACGGGTCAGTGGTCCACACCCGCTGGGTGATCAGCAGGCAGGGGGCGTGCACGGCCAGGATCGGCAGCTGGTGGGCGTCGGAGAGGCGGCGCAGGGCCTCCAGGTCCTGGCTGACCGGGTCGTTCCAGACCATCACCTCGACCCCGTCGTAGCCGAGCTTGGCGGCCAGCTCGAAGGCGACGGCGGTGCTCGCCGGGTACACCGAGGCGGTGGACAGCGCCACCTTGGTGTCCGGGATGTGCAGGGTCGGGTGCGGGGGCAGCACCAGCCGGTCGGTGGTGCGCAGCAGCGGCGGGCGTGCGGCGTCGCGCTTGGCGGCCTTCACCGAGCGGACGGACTGCACGGCGGCCTTGGCGGCGCCGGCGGCCCCGGCGGCGGCCTTCCGCGCCGCGGCCTTCCGGGCCGCGGTCTTCCGGGCCGCGGTCTTCCGGGCGGGGGCCTTGTCGGTCTTGGCGTTCTTGCCGGTCTTGTCGGCCGGGGTCTGCTCGTCGGCGGCCGTCCCGGCGGTGCGCTGCGGCGGCTTGACGCCCTTGACGGTCCCGACCGCTTCGGCGGCCTCGGCGGCCTTGGCGGCCTTGCCGAGACCCGCCTTGCCGCGACCCGACGTACCGCGCCGGCCGCGCGGGTCCGCCGGCCGCGGCTGCCCGTCCGCTCCGGGAGCGCGGCCCTCCTGCGTTCCGTCGTCGCCCGCTGGTTGCACCACGGGAGACAGCGTAAGCGGAGCACGCTCCGAACGGGGGCGGACGCCCGGCGGAGTGACCACCGGCACGCTCCCCCGCTCCTGCGCGAGCGCTCCTGGGCGGGTGCTACCGAGCGGGCGCTACTGGGTGAGCGCGGGGCGGCGCTGGTCGGCGGGGCTGTCCATGGCGTCCAGCTCGCGCAGGATGATGCCCTCGCGCAGCGCCCACGGACAGACGTCCAGCTCCTCCAGCCCGAACAGGTCCATCGCGGCGTCCGCGACCAGTGCCCCGGCCAGCAGCTGCTTGGCCCGGCCCTCGGAGACCCCGGGGATCTGCGCGCGCTCGGCGACGGTCATCGTGGACAGCCGCGGCAGCCAGGCCGCCAGCCCGCTGCGGGTGAGCCGGCGGTCGGTGTACGGGCCGGCGTCGGCGGGGGCGGCGCCGGTCATCCGGGCCAGCTGCTTGAAGGTCTTGGAGGTGGCGACGGCGTGCTGCGGCGGCCCGAGCCGGGAGATCTCGCCGACCACGTGGGCGATCTCGGCGCGGATGTGCCGCCGCAACTCGCGCAGCCCGTCCGGGTCGGCGACGTCCCCGGGCAGCCAGCGGGCGGTCAGCCGCCCGGCGCCGAGCGGCAGCGAGCAGGCGACGTCCGGCTGCTCGTCCAGGCCGCAGGCGATCTCCAGCGAGCCGCCGCCGATGTCCAGGTTGAGCAGTCGGCCCGAGGACCAGCCGAACCAGCGGCGGACGGCCAGGAAGGTGAGCCGGGCCTCGTCCTGACCGGAGAGCACCCGCAGCTCGATCCCGGTCTCGGCGGCGACCCGGCGCAGCACCTGCTCGCCGTTGGCGGCCTCGCGGACGGCCGAGGTGGCGAACGGCAGGATGTCGACCACGCCCTTGTCCTCGGCGACCCGCAGTGAGGAGGCGATGTGCCCGATCAGCCGCTCGACGCCGGCCTCGCCTATCGCGCCGGACTCGTCCAGCAGCTCGGCCAGACGCAGTTCGGCCTTGTGCGAGTACGCGGCCAGCGGGGCGGCACCCGGATGGGCGTCCACCACGAGGAAGTGGACCGTGTTGGAACCTACGTCGAGAACACCGAGTCGCATAACTCTCCACGCTACGCGATCCGGCCGTGGAGGCGATCGGTTGTGACGGTATTCGCGCTGGTCCAGGTCGTTCCCGACCGTTCCGGGTGCGATCGGTGAACACGCTCCGTCGATCGCCGCTCAGTGGCCGCGCGGTCCGGCCCGGCGCTCGGTGCGGCAGTTGGTGTCCACCCAGCGGCGGGCCGGGCCCGGGGTGTCGGTGATCAGGCCGTCGGCGTCCCGGGCGGTCATCAGCTGCCAGGCCTCGTCGCCGTCCAGCGTCCAGACGTAGACCTCGCGCCCGGCCTTGCGCTCGGCCGCGATCCGGGTGGCACTGGCCAGGCCGGTGTCCAGGGCGATCCCGTCCAGCTTGAGGTCCCCCGGGTCCTCGGCGATCGCGCCGCTCTGGATCAGCACCACCGGCAGGGCGGGCGCCACCGCGTGGGCCTGGCGCAGGTGAGCGACCGAGAAGGAGTAGAGGACGACGTGCGCCCGGCTGCCGGCCGCGAGCCGGGCGATCCGGGCGACGTCCTCGGGGCGCTGCCACTTGATCTCCATCAGCAGCGTGGCGCTGCTGCCGGAGAGGCGTTCGAGCAGCTGCTCCAGGGTGGGTACGGGCTGGGCGCCGCCGGGGCCGACCGTCACCCGCAGGGCGGCGATCTGGGCGGCGGTCAGGTCCGCGACGGCGCCCTTGCCGTTGGTGGTGCGGTCCACGGTCGGGTCGTGCATCAGCACCGGGACGCCGTCCCGGGTGGTCTGGACGTCGGTCTCCAGCCAGTCCGCGCCCTGGTCGAGGGCGGTGTCGAAGGAGGCCATGGTGTTCTCGGGCGCGTTGAACGGCGCACCCCGGTGCCCGATCACCACCGGGGACGCGCACACCGACGGCGCGGCGGCCGAGCGGGCCTGCAACGCGGGACCACCGGAGGCGCACCCGGCGGCCAGGACCGAGAGCGCGGCGAGGACGGCGGTCTGGGTGCGGGACGGGGCGGTCACGGCGCGGTGCTCCGGTTTCGGTCGCTTCGGGTCGGCTGGTTCGCGGTCGTCCGATGGTTCGTGGTCATCCGATGGTTCGTGGTCATCTGATCCTTCTGACAGCCCCGCACCGGCCTCCGGTTCCCCGGCCCGCCGGGACCGGCCGGATCGATCCGGCCCGAGGCCGGATCGCCACGGGCTGAGGCCGGATCAGAGCAGGCCGTCCCACAACTGTTCCACGATGACGGCCCACCAGTTCTCCGGATCGCCGTAGACCGTACCGTCCAGCTCCGCCAGCCCCCGCTGCAGGGCGTCCACCGCGGGGCCCGCCGCGGCCGGGTCCAGCCCGCGAAGGGTGGGCCACCACCCGGCGAACAGCTCCAGGCAGCGGACGAAGGCCCGCAGGTCGGCGTTGCAGTGGCGGGCCGTCGCGTAGTCCGGGTCGACGGCCCGGACGGCGCCCTCCGCCCGGTCGAGGGCGATCAGCGCCCAGCCGTCCGTCCCCAGCACCAGCTGCCCGGCCGGCGCCGACCGCTCCCGCCCGGCCGCCCGGGTGCCGCGGCCGAGCGCCGCGAGGTACGGCGCGAGCGGCGGCAGGACGGTGCCCGGGCGGGACCCGTCCGCGATCGCCTCCACGCCCGGGTGGTGCAGCGCGAAGAAACCTTCCACCGCCTTCGGCACCCCGATCGCCAGCAGCAGCGCCGCCGCCTCCCCGGGCAGTTCCGCGCGCACCACGTCCGCCCGGTCGAAGCGCTGCACGCCCGCCGGGCCGAACCTCCGGGCCAACCGCTCCGCCAGAGCGGCGTCCGGCTCCTCCGGCAGCGGCGGCACCGACCGCGGGAACGGCACCCGGTTTCGGCCCGGCCCGTCCGGCTCTGCGGTCAACTCCCGTACGGCGGAGGCCCGGTGGTCGAAGCGCGGGCCGTACGGCAGGTCGAAGTCCAGCCGGGCGTGCGGCAGTTCGGCCGCCAGCGCGTACGACCAGTAGCCGCCGGGCAGGGCCGCCATCCGCAGATCGGTGCGCACCGCCAGCACGTCCTCGGCCGCGACGCCCTGCTCCCGCAGCCACCACCAGCCGCGCAGCGCCGGATGCGGCAGCCCGGCGGCCGACCGCAGCGCCAGCGCGTGGGTGGCACCGGCGCCGTCCCGGTACGTCAGCTCGGCCCGGGCACCCCGGCCGGTGGCCGGCGGGCGGGTCGGGTCGTACCCGCCCGCACCGACGAAGTCCCGGTAGAGCCCGACCACTTCGTCCACCGGCACCGACGGCCACACCGTGAACCGCCCGCTCTCCCGGTCCACCACGGCACACGCCGCCCCGACCTCCCCGGGCGCCCGCCGCTCCCCCGTCCGCGGATCCACCTCCACCCGCGGCGGCTCAGCCCAGACGACCCACCCCAGCTCGAACTCGTGCACGCACACCCGCCGCACCGCCCCGGCACCCTGCGGCAGATCCCCGTTGATCCACCGGTGCCCCGCCTCCACCGCCTGCGCCCGCGCGATCACCCGTCCACCCCCGTCGAACCGACTCCGAACCCCACCATCATCCCGGCCCGCCCGGGTACCGGCGGAGTCCGTCGAAGGAGGACACTGGTAGCGGTCCCGCCCGACGAGAGCCTCCGGAGGAACGGTGAGCGCAGCACCCGTGCACGGCCACCAACCCATCGCCCGCACCCAGGACGCCGTCGCCGCCGCCCTCCCGCCGGCACAGCGGATGGAGTTCTACCGGGAGATGGGAGAGGCCGACGACGAGACGATCGGCGGCGTCCTGCGCCGCTGGTGGCTGCGTGCCCAGCTCTACCGCGACCCGGAGGGCGACCGCATCCACACCGCTGTCCAGGCCGGCACCGCACCGGGCACCCCGGCGTCCGCGGTCCTGCGCCGGCTCGGGGCACTGTGAGCGGCCACGTCGAGGTCCCGGACGAGGACGACCCCGTCACTCTCTCCCCAGCCGTGGAGGAGCTCCTCGGCGACCCGGGCACGACACCCGACCTGTTCTCCGCCATCGTGGCTTTCCTCGTCGACCTCCGTGAGAACGCCTTCCCCCACCTGAGCATGCCGGTGCCGGGCCGGTCCGGCATGCACTCGGCACCGCTGCGCCGGGATCTGGGGCTGGTGGAGTACTCGGTGGACGAAGGGCAGGATCCGCCGCGGATCTACGTCTCCCGCATCCTGCGAGTGGACTGATCGAAGCGCTTCGGCGTGGTCGTCGCACCGCGGTCACCCGGCCACGGCCAGGTCCACCGGGCGGCCCTCGGGGGTGAGGGCGATGGCCCAGAGGCCCTGGGTGGCGGGGTGGAGGGGGGTGGGGCCGCGGCGGGCGAGCTGGTGGTCGAGGTAGGTGACGGTGTCCTGGTGGTTGACGGCGTTCCAGGCGTGCGGGCGGCCGTAGGCGTCGAGGGTGAGCAGGACGGCCTGGGCGCCGTGGCCGGCCCGGCGGAGTTCGTCGGCGAGGCGGGTGAAGGCCTGGCCGCCGTCGCCGAGGTCGCGGAAGGGGGCGCCGAGTTCGCGTTCGGCGCGATCACGCCCGCCGCGTTCGCCGGCGTCGCCCTCGGTGGGGATCCGCGGGGCGGCGCAGGTGGGGCGGCCGGTGTAGGTGTCGACGGCGGAGAGGGCGATCTCCAGGCTGTTGTTGGCCCGGCCGGGTTCGCGATGGCCGTCCGCGTTGACGGCCTCGGCCCAGCCGCCGGCCGCCGGGTCGGGGTGGCGGACCGGGAGGCCGTCCTCGTCGCGGGGCACCCGGCGTTCGAGTTCGGCCTGGTGCTGGGGGTCGACCGGGCCGAGTCCGCCGGGCAGGCCGGAGGGGCGGCTGTCGGCGATGGTGCGCAGCCGGGGTTCGGGACCGTCGGCGAGCGGGCCGCGGCGGGCGCGCAGGGCGAGTTGGAGGGCCATCGCGTGGGCGGTGGCGACCGGGACGGCGCCCCAGGCGAGGGTCGGGTCGGCAAGGGCCGCGGCGGTGTCCCGGCGGCGGCCGTCGGGGTGGTGCGGCTCGGGCCGGCCGAAGACCGGGGTGGTGCCGACGATCGGCGGCTCGGCCGGGGCCGGGGGCGGTGGCGCGGTCGCCGGGCCGTGGATGGCGGGTTGGTGGGGCGCGGCGCCGGACCCGGGGGTCCCGGCCGGGGTGCGGGGCGCGCCGGGCTGCGGTCCGGCGGCCACCGGGGCGCCGACGACCGGTGCGCCGCCCACGACACCACCGCCCACGACACCGCCGCCCACGACACCGCCGGGCGCACCCGTCCCGATGCCGCTGCCGAAGGGGGCGGCCGGGTGCGCGGGGTAGCCGCCGCCGACGGCGAGCGGGCCGGGCCCGACGGTGCCGATCGGGCCCGCCACCGGGTAGCCGCCCGAGTAGGCCGGGGTCCCGAACTGCCCGGGCGCGCCGACCACACCGACCACGCCGACCTGCCGGACGACCGGGGGCGCGTCCGGCGCCGGGCTGTAGCCGGGTCCGCCGGTGGACGGCGGAGCGGCGGGCGCGGGCGGGGCGGCCACGGAGTCGGTCCGTACGGTCACCGGCACGCTGCCGCCACCACCGCCGCCTCCGTTGTGCGAGGGCGCCTGGAGCGGGTAGTCCGCGTCCGACCAGCTCGCCGCCACCGCGCCGCCGCCCTGGTGGGCGGGGGCCGCCGCCCGGACCGCCGACCCGTCGTCCCGGGCGGGCGGCGACCAGTCGGCGGCGGCGGCCGCGGCCCGGTGCGAGCCCCCGTACGGGGGGCCGGCGGCCGGGGCGGCGTCGGCCGCCGGATCGACCGCCGGGGCCGGGGCCGGGACGGCGGCGGGGTCCGCGGTGGGGAGCGCGGCGGAGAGCACTGACGGAACCACGGGCGCGGCGGCCCGGTCCACCGTCGGCACCACCCCCGGCACCTCGGGCCCGTTCTTCGGGTCCTTCGGATCCCGGGGGTCCCGCGGATCGGTCAGGTCGGCCAGCGGCAGCCCGTGCAGCTCCTTGCCCGCCTGGTCGGTGAGCACCGGCTGCCCGTGCGCGTCGAGCCGGACGGCCAGGTCGGCCACCCCGACCACCGGCTTGCCGTCCGGCCCGGTGGTCACGAGCAGCCCGGCGGCGTCGGCGACCGGTCTGCCGTCGGAGCGCAGGATGACCGGCTTGCCGTCCGCGCCGAGGACGGGCTGCCCGTGCTCGTCGAGCTTGACGCTGAGGCCGGGGACGCCGACCAGCGGCTTGCCGTCCTTCCCGGAGAGCACGACCAGTCCGGTGCCGTCCCGGCCGAGCACGCCCGGTTCGCCGAGGGCGGCGGGCAGTCCGGCGGCGAGCGGGTCGAAGCCGCCCGCGGTGCGGTAGGAGGCGGTGGTGACGCCCGACGTGGCGGCCGTGCCGAGGCGCAGCAGGGCGACGGCGGCGGGGTCCTTGAGCGCGGTGGCCAGGGCGTCCTTCATGCCGCGGCCGAGTTCGGCGAGCAGTCCGGCGATCTTGAGGGCCGCGGTCTCCACCGCGACGGCCTCGACGCCCGCGGCGACCTGGGCGGCGGCGGCGTTCTTCACGCCGTCCGCGAAGCCCGCGACGGACTTCTCCAGCCCGCCGAACACCCCGGTCCGCCCGGTCCGGTCGGCGCTGCGGGCGACCTCCGCGGCGGTCCGCTGGACCTTGGCGGCCTGTTCCCCGGCCTGCTCGAGCTCGGCGGCCAGGTTGCGCAGGGTGGCGATGATCTCGGCCTTGCAGCCGTCGACGTCCTGCGCGGCGCTGTCGAAGGCAGTGGCGACCAGCCCGACCGCGGTGTGGGCGTCCGGCAGGCGGCCCTTGCCGCCGTCGCAGTACGTCCGCCAGTACGCGGTGAAGGAGTCGACGGCGTGGCCGGAGTTGTCGGCGGCCACCCGCTGGACGGACTCGCCGCCCCGGCGGGTGATCCGTTCGGCCTCGGCGGCGAACTCGCGCCAGTGCGCGGCCGCCTTGCGCAGGGCGTCCTCGTCGGCCTGCGGCCACGGGTGGCCGGTCCTGGCCAGGAGCGGAACCAGTTCCTCGGGCAGTTTCCGGGTCACGCGCTTCTCCCCCTTCGAGCCGGGCCGTTCAGACCGACATGGACCGAGGGACGGCCGGTGCCGCCCCCGGGGTTGCGCCGGTTCCCGCAGTCGCCGGCGGGCCCTGGTACACGGCGGGCCGGGCGACCGCCCCCGGTGCGTCGCCCGCCGGTCCGACGTTGCCGCCGAAGCCGTCCGCCGTCGTGGTGTCGGTGTCGGTGGTCCGCTCGGCCATGGTGTGCAGCCCGGCCCCGACCTTCCCCACCTGGCCGGCCAAGGCCTTGAGCCCGCCCAGGAGTTCACCGTGCGCCGGGCCGTACACGGCGGCGAAGGCACTGCCCGGCTGGTCGGCGCCCCAGGGGGCGCCGAGCGCGGCGAGGTCCTTCTCCAAGGCGCCGACGGCCTTGCCGAGTTCGCGCCCGAGCTTCTCGAACTCCCGCCCCTCGCCGTGGAGTTCCCAGGGCTTGAGGGCGAACCCGCCGCCATCGCCGTCGGACTTCCCGGTGCTGCCGCCTGCCATCCCCGTACCTCCCCGTAGCGGACCGGCCGCCATCCTAGGCACGCGCCGGGTCGGCTCCGCACCGACCGCCGGACCTCTTCACCCCGCCTTCACCGCGCCCGGTACCCGCCGCCGGCCCGGCCCCGGCACCACCCGTGCCCGCCACGGGCGGCGCCCACCGGCCCGTTCGCCCCCGCGAAGCTCTACCCTTGCCGGGTGGCACCAGCAGAAACGTCCAAGAAGAAGTCCAAGGCGAAGCCCGTGGCCTCCCCCGCCCCCGTCGACCTCGCGATGCCGACCCTGCGCCGCGAGATCCCGCGCGACGAGGTCCCGCTCGACTTCCCGCGCGCCTGGGTCGAGTTCTCCGACCCCGCCGACGAGGAGCAGGTCTTCCGCTGTGACCTGACCTGGCTGACCTCCCGCTGGTCCTGCGTCTTCGGCCAGGGCTGCCACGGCATCCGCGAGGGCCGCGGCGAGTCGGACGGCTGCTGCACGCTGGGCGCCCACTACTCGGACGAGGACGACGAGAAGCGCGTCCTGGGGCACGCGGCCCGGCTGACGCCCGAGCTGTGGGAGAACTTCGCCGAGGGCACCGACGCCAAGGGGCGGATCCGGTCCGACGGCGGCGTCACCATGCTGGACGAGGACGGCGACCGCCAGACCCGCCGGGTCGACGGCGCCTGCATCTTCGTGAACAGCCCGGACTTCGCGGGCGGCGGCGGCTGCGCCCTGCACGCGCTCGCCCTCAAGGAGGGCCGCGAGCCGCTGGAGACCAAGCCGGACGTCTGCTGGCAGCTGCCGGTCCGCCGCACCTACGACTGGATCGACCGCCCGGACGACACCCGCTACCTCCAAGTGACGATCGGCGAGTACGACCGCCGCGGCTGGGGCCCTGGCGGCCACGACCTGCACTGGTGGTGCACCGGGGCCCCGGCCGCGCACCAGGGCGCGGTGCCGGTGTACGTCAGCTACCGTCCGGAGCTCACCGAGCTGATGGGCAAGGCGGCGTACGGCGTGCTGGCCGGGCTGTGCGAGGAGCGGATCGCCACCAAGGGCGACCGCAAGGTGGCTCCGCACCCGGCGGACCCGGTCAAGAAGGCCAAGGACAAGAAGTAGCGGCCGCGGGCCCGGTCCCTTCCGGGGAGCCGGGCCGCCCGCCGGTCGGTCGATCGGCCCCGTAGGTAGACCGGTCGGTCCATTGGTCCTGTAGGTAGACCGGTCGGTCCACTTGCCCCGTAGGTAGACCGGTCGGTCCACTTGCCCCGTAGGTAGACCGGTCGGTCCACTTGCCCCGTAAGTAGACCGGTCGGTCCACCGGCCCCGTAGATAGACCGGTCGGTCCACTTGCTACTTGTCGATGTCCCCGACCACGAAGAACATCGACCCGAGGATCGCCACCATGTCGGCGACCAGCGTCCCGGGCAGCAGCTCGGTCAGCGCCTGGATGTTGTTGAAGGACGCCGAGCGCAGCTTGAGCCGCCACGGTGTCTTGTCGCCGCGCGAGACCAGGTAGTAGCCGTTGACCCCGAGCGGGTTCTCGGTCCACGCGTAGGTGCTGCCCTCGGGCGCCTTGAGCACCTTGGGCAGCCGCTGGTTGACCGGGCCGGGCGGCAGGGTGGCCAGCTTGTCGAGGCAGGCGTCGGCGAGGTCCAGCGAGTTGAGGGTCTGCTCCAGCAGGCACTCGAAGCGGGCGAGGCAGTCGCCCTCCTCGCGGGTGACGACGGTGAGCACCTGCCGCAGTTCCTCGGAGCCGTACGCGAGGTAGGGCTCGTCGCGGCGCAGGTCGAAGTCGAGGCCGCTGGCCCGGGCGATCGGGCCGCTGACCCCGTACACCTGGGCCTGGGCCGCGGTGAGGACGCCGACGCCGGCGGTGCGGGCGCGGAAGATCTCGTTGCCGAGGACGAGGTCCTCGAAGACGGGCAGCTGCGAGCGGACGGTGGCGACGGCGGTGCGGACCCGGCCGAGCCAGCCGGCCGGGAGTTCCTCCTTGAGGCCGCCGACCCGGTTGAACATGTAGTGCATCCGGCCGCCGGAGGCCTCCTCCAGCACGTGCTGGAGGTCCTCGCGGCCGGTGAAGGCGTGGAAGATCGGGGTGATCCCGCCCAGTTCCAGCGGGTAGGAGCCGAGGAACATCAGGTGGTTGAGCACCCGGTTGAGTTCGGCGAGCAGGGTGCGGATCCAGACCGCCCGCTCGGGGACCTCCATGCCGAGCATCCGCTCCACACCGAGCACGACGCCGAGTTCGTTGGAGAAGGCGGAGAGCCAGTCGTGCCGGTTGGCCAGCATGATGATCTGCCGGTAGTCGCGGGCCTCGAACAGCTTCTCCGCGCCGCGGTGCATGTAGCCGATCACCGGCTCGGCGGTGACGATCCGCTCGCCGTCGAGCAGCAGGCGCAGCCGCAGCACGCCGTGGGTGGCCGGGTGCTGCGGGCCGATGTTGAGCACCATGTCGGTGGTGCCCGCCCCGCCGGTGAAGTTCTCGGCTCCCGCCCCGATGCCGACCGTGGTCTCCCTCATGACCCCAGAGTCTGCCATCCCGGCAGCAGCTCCAAGCTCCGCGGTACCGGCATGTGGACGGCCTGCAGGACCCACCCGAAGGCGCCCAGCCCGGCCGGGTCGGTGAGTTCGGCCCCCTCCCCCGCGCCGCTCAGTGCCCGCAGGTAGCCGACCGGGTCGGTGGAGGCGAGCGCCAGCGGCGGGCGTCCGCCGCTGACCCCGAGCGCGCGCAGGGCCTCGCGCTGCGTCGTCCACAGGCTGTGGAGACCGGGCACGGCGACGGCGTCCAGCGCGACGTGCGCGGTCACGTCGCGGGAGCCGTCCGGCACCGGGGCCACCTCCCGGCCGTCCCGGAAGCCGGTGAAGGTCCCGAAGGGCGGGCGCCGCCCGGCCGTGTGCCCGTAGTCGACGGCGACGGCCAGTCCGCGCTCCAGCCCGGCCACGGCCCGGGCCCAGGCGGCGTCCCGGGGCGCGCCGAACTCCACCACGTCCCCGGGCGCGGAGGCGGGCCACCAGCGTTCGGCCCAGGCCGCGTCGGCCGCCGAGACCGGTTCGCCGAGGCGCTCCGCACCGGTCGCGGTGTCCACCTCGCGGTAGCGCAGCACCCCGTCCCCGTCGACCTCCCCGGCGTCCAGCGGCACGTTGTCCAGCCACTCGTTGGCGAACAGCAGCCCGGTCACGCCGCGCGGCGGCTCCGTCGTCCACAGGGCTGTGGACGGAAGTCCGGGCGGGCGCTCCGCGATCTCCACGCCGTACGGGCGCAGCCGCGCGAGCACCGCGGCGGGCAGTTCGGCCAGCACGCCGGCCAGCAGCTCCCCGCGCCCGGCCCCGACGTCGATCAGGGCCAGCTCCTCCGGACGACCGAGGGCCTCGTCAACCTCCAGCAGCAGGCGCGCCACCGCACGGGCGAACCTCGGCGAGGCGTGCACCGAGGTGCGGAAGTGCCCGGCCGGGCCCTCCGGCCTGCGGTAGAAGCCGCCGTCCTGGTCGTACAGGGCCCGTTCCATGGCGGGCGCCCACCGCATCCACGTCATGGGCCCGGACGCTACCGGGCTCCGGGCGACCCCTCCCAACCGGAGCCCGGCCGTCTCCGACCTACGGAGTAGGACGGATCGCCCTACCGGCGGACCTGGGCACCACGCGCGACTGCCTAGGCTGGAGACGTGCATCGACTCAACGCCTGGCTCCGCCGTCACCCCATGGTGGTCGACGCCGTCTGGGCGTCGATGATCCTCTTCCTCGGCCTGATCCCGAACGGCACCGAGGACAACTGGCCGTACACCCCCGAAGTCATCATCGCGGTGCTGCTGCCGCTGCTGATGGTCTTCCGGCGGCGCCACCCGGACGTCACGGTCGCCACGGCCACCGGCCTCGGGCTCGGCCAGGTGCTCGCCGACGTCGAACCGGGCGCCTCCTCCATCGCCTACCTGGTCTTCGCCTACACCGGCGCCGCCTTCGGCCAGAAGTGGACCTCCCGGCTCGCCCTGGTGGCCGGCCTGGCCGCCGGGCCGCTGGAGTTCTGGCGGCTGCACCCGACCAAGACGGTCTCCACCGGTTCCGGGCACTACGTCTCCCGCCCGTTCGGTTTCGGCGAGGCGCTGCTGTACGCCCTGCTGATGAGCACCCCGTTCATCCTCTGCTGGGCCTGGGGCCGGCTGACCAGGGTGCGCCGCGCCTACCTGACCGAGCTGGAGGACCGCGCGGCCCGGCTGGAGCGGGAGCGGGACGCCCAGGCCAAGGTCGCGGTCGCGGCCGAACGGGCCCGGATCGCCCGCGAACTGCACGACGTGGTCGCGCACAACGTGTCGGTGATGATCGTCCAGGCCGACGGCGCCGCCTACGTGCTGGACAACTCCCCGCAGCAGGCGAAGGAGGCGCTCGGCACGATCGCCTCCACCGGGCGGCAGGCCCTGGTCGAGATGCGCCGCCTGCTGGGTGTGCTGCGCACCGCCGACACCGCCGAGGAGTACGTCCCGCAGCCGGGCGTCGAGGAGCTGCCGGACCTGCTGGAGCAGGTCCGCACCGCCGGGCTGGCGGTCGACTACGCGACCTCCGGCCACCCGCGCGAGCTGCCGCGCGGCGTCGAGCTGACGGTCTACCGGATCGTCCAGGAGGCGCTCACCAACGTCCGCAAGCACGGCGGCCCCGATGTGCACGCCCGGGTCGCGGTCGACTTCGGCGAACGCGAGCTGGCCGTCCTGGTGGAGGACGACGGCCGCGGCAGCACCGACGAACAACTGGCCGCCGGCGGCACGGACGGTCTGGGCCACGGCCTGATCGGCATGCGCGAGCGGGTCGGCATGGTCAGCGGCAGCCTCGACGTGGGCCCCCGCCCCGGCGGCGGCTTCCGGATCCGCGCCGTCCTCCCGCTCAAGGCGGCACACTAGCCCTCCGCCCCCTGTTAGGAGCCACCTTGACCATCCGCGTGATGCTCGTCGACGACCAGGAGCTGCTGCGCACCGGCTTCCGGATGATCCTCCAGTCGCAGGGCGACATCGAGATCGCCGCCGAGGCGGGCGACGGCGCCCAGGCCCTGGACCTGCTGCGGCACACGCAGGTGGACGTGATCCTGATGGACGTCCGGATGCCACGCCTGGACGGGGTGCAGGCGACCCGCCGGATCTGCCTGGCCGAGGACGGCAGCCCGCTGCCGAACGCCCCGCACGTGCTCATCCTCACCACCTTCGACCTGGACGAGTACGCCTTCGCCGCGCTCAAGGCCGGGGCCAGCGGCTTCCTGCTCAAGGACGTCCCGCCGACCGAGCTGGTGGCCGCGATCCGCGCGGTGCACGGCGGGGACGCGGTGGTCGCCCCGACCACCACCCGCCGGATGATCGACCGCTTCGCGGAGGTGCTGCCGACCCCCCAGAGCGCGCCCGGCTCGGACGTCCTGGGCCCGCTGACCGAGCGGGAGCGGGAGGTGTTCCTGCTGGTCGCCCAGGGCCTGTCGAACGGCGAGATCGCGGCCCGGCTGGTGCTCTCGGAGGCCACCGTGAAGACCCACGTCGGCCGGATCCTGGCCAAGCTGGGGCTGCGCGACCGGGTCCAGGCGGTGGTGCTGGCGTACGAGGCCGGACTGATCCGGGCCGGGGCCTCGGACTAGGAACGACCGCCGGGGCCGCCCGTACACTGGGGCGGTACGTCCGGTACCCGCAGGTGGACCGGAACGGTCATTCAGGACAAGGGTGGACATGGGTTCGTCCGACTTCGCCGACTTCGGCGAGTTCGCCCCGCTCGCCGACGGCCTCGGTGATCCCCGCGACCCCGGCAACCGGCCGGCCCGGCTCGCCGTCGGCGTGATCGGCACCGGCCGGGTCGGCCCCGCGCTGGGCGCCGCCCTGCAGCTCGCCGGGCACACCGTGGTCGCCGCCTCCGGGGTGTCCGCCACCTCCCGCCGCCGCGCCGAGTCCCTGCTGCCGGGCGTGCGGATCGTCACCCCGCCGCAGGTCATGGCCGCCGCCGACCTGGTGCTGCTGACCGTCCCGGACGACGCGCTGGCCGACCTGGTGGCCGGTCTGGCCGCCACCGGGTCGGTGCGCCCCGGGCAGCTGCTGGTGCACACCTCCGGTGCGCACGGCGTCGGCATCCTGGAGCCCGCCACCCGGGCCGGGGCGCTGCCGCTGGCCCTGCACCCGGCGATGACCTTCGCCGGCACCTCCGTGGACCTGGCCCGGCTGGCCGGCTGCCCGTTCGGGGTGACCGCCCCCGAGGAGCTGCGGCCGGTCGCCGAGGCGCTGGTGGTGGAGATGGGCGGCGAGCCCGAGTGGGTGCCCGAGGAGGTCCGTCCGCTCTACCACACCGCCCTCGCGCACGGCGCGAACCACCTGGTCACCCTGGTCGCCCAGGCGATGGACCTGCTGCGCACGGCCGGCGTCGCCGAGCCCGGCCGGATGCTCGGCCCGCTGCTCGGCGCGGCCCTGGACAACAGCCTGCGCTCCGGCGACGCGGCCCTCACCGGCCCGGTCGCCCGGGGCGACGCGGGCACCGTACGGCGCCACCTGGCGCAGCTCAGTACGGTGTCCCCGGACATCCCGGCGGCCTACCGCGCGATGGCCCGTGCCACCGCGCAGCGGGCGCTCGCCAACGGGACGATCGACGACGCGTCGGCGGCGGAACTGCTGGACGTACTGAACGAGGAGAAGCGCGATGGCACGCGGTAAGCAGCCGAACAAGCCCCAGCGGGCGCCGAAGGTCCACCGGGCCGTCGTCACCCACACCGTGGACGACTTCGAGGCCGTGTTCTGGCCGGACGAGAGCCCGGTGGACAACGCCGTGGTGATGACCATGGGCGCCCTGCACGAGGGCCACGCCGCGCTGATCCGGGCCGCCCGCAAGCAGGTCGGCCGGGAGGGCCGGGTCGCGGTGACGGTCTTCGTCAACCCGCTGCAGTTCGGCCCGTCCGAGGACCTGGACCGCTACCCGCGCACCCTCGACGCCGACGTGAAGCTGGCCGAGGAGAACGGCGCCGACGTGGTGTTCGCGCCCACCGTCGAGGAGGTCTACCCGAACGGCGAGCCGCAGGTGCGCCTGGCGGCCGGCCCGATGGGCGAGCGCTTCGAGGGCGCCACCCGCCCCGGCCACTTCGACGGGGTGCTGACCGTCGTCGCCAAGCTGCTGCACATCACCGACCCGGACTTCGCCTTCTTCGGCGAGAAGGACGCCCAGCAGCTGGCGCTCATCCAGCGGATGGTCGCCGACCTGGACTTCGACGTCGAGATCGTCGGCGTGCCGACCGTCCGCGAGGAGGACGGCCTGGCGCTGTCCTCGCGCAACCGCTTCCTCTCCGAGGAGGAGCGCGACCGCGCCCTCACCCTGTCCAAGGCCCTGTTCGCCGGCCGGGACGTCGCCGCGCAGGGCCCGAAGGCCGTGCGCGAGGCCGCCTCCGCCGTCCTGGACGGCGCCGAGGGCGTCACCCCCGACTACCTCGCCCTGATCGACCCGCACGACTTCTCCGAGGCGGCGGACGACTTCCAGGGCGAGGCGGTGCTGGCCGTCGCCGCGAAGGTGGGCTCGACCCGCCTGATCGACAACGTTCGCATCATCGTTCGCTGAACACCGGCAGCAAGATCCCTTTTCAGGCATGCACTCACAGGAGGCGTGACCCGCAATGCTCCGCACCATGCTCAAGTCCAAGATCCACCGGGCCACCGTGACCCAGGCCGACCTGCACTACGTCGGCTCGGTCACGGTGGACGAGGACCTCCTCGACGCCGCCGACCTGCTCCCCGGCGAGCTGGTCCACATCGTCGACATCAACAACGGCGCCCGGCTGGAGACGTACACCATCGCCGGCCCGCGCGGCACCGGCGTGATCGGCATCAACGGCGCCGCCGCCCGCCTGGTCCACCCGGGCGACCTCGTCATACTCATCGCCTACGGGCAGATGGACACGGCCGAGGCCAAGGGCTACGAGCCGAAGGTCGTCTTCGTGGACGAGCGGAACCGGATCACCGGCTTCGGCGGCGACCCCGCCGAGGCACCGGAGGGCAGCGGACTGCTGCGCGGTGACGAGGCGTACCGTGACGAGGACGGCGCGGCCACCACGGCCACGCGCTGAAGGAGCCACTGAGCCATGTCCGTTACGCACCGCCTCACCGCCCCGAACCCCGGGTGGACCGCCGACACCGACGTGGTCGTGGTCGGCTCCGGGGTGGCCGGCCTCACCGTCGCCCTCAACGTCCGCAAGACCGGCCTGCGGGCCATGGTGGTCACCAAGTCGATGCTGGACGAGGGCTCGACCCGCTGGGCGCAGGGCGGCATCGCGGCCGCCCTGGGCGAGGGGGACTCCCCCGAGCAGCACCTGGACGACACCCTGGTGGCCGGCGCCGGCATCTGTGACGAGGAGGCCGTCCGCACCCTGGTCACCGAGGGCCCGGACGCCGTCCGCCGGCTGATCGCCACCGGTGCCCTGTTCGACCGGGGCGAGGACGGCGAGATCCTGCTGACCCGCGAGGGCGGCCACCACCGCCGCCGGATCGTCCACGCGGGCGGGGACGCGACCGGCGCCGAGATATCGCGCGCCCTGGTCGCCGCCGTCCGCAACGACCCGGACATCGAGCTGATCGAGCACGCGCTCGTCCTCGACCTGCTGACCGACGCCGAGGGCCACGCCGCGGGGCTGACCCTGCACGTGATGGGCGAGGGCCAGCGCGACGGCGTCGGCGCCGTCCGGGCCCGCGCGGTGGTGCTCGCCACCGGCGGCATGGGCCAGATCTTCTCCGCCACCACCAACCCTGCGGTCTCCACCGGCGACGGCGTGGCCCTGGCCCTGCGGGCCGGCGCCGCCGTCACCGACCTGGAGTTCGTCCAGTTCCACCCCACCGTGCTCTGGCTCGGTCCGGACGCCGAGGGCCAGCAGCCGCTGGTCTCCGAGGCGGTCCGCGGCGAGGGCGCCCACCTGGTCGACGCGGACGGCGTCCGCTTCATGGTCGGGCAGCACGAGCTGGCCGAGCTGGCCCCGCGCGACGTCGTCGCCAAGGCCATCACCCGGCGCATGCAGGAGCAGGGCGCCGAGCACATGTTCCTGGACGGGCGGCACTTCGGCGCCGAGATGTGGGAGCACCGCTTCCCCACCATCCTCGCCTCCTGCCGGGCGAACGGCATCGACCCGGTCACCGAGCCGATCCCGATCTCCCCGGCCGCCCACCACGCCTCCGGCGGCGTGCGCACCGATGCGCAGGGCCGTACCAGCGTCCCGGGCCTGTACGCCTGCGGCGAGGTCGCCTGCACCGGGGTGCACGGCGCCAACCGGCTGGCCTCCAACTCGCTGCTGGAGGGCCTGGTCTTCGCCGAGCGGATCGCCGCCGACCTGGCCGGCCTGCACGCGGCCGGCGAGCTGCCCGCGCGCACGGTGGACGTCGCCGCCGCACGGGCCGCGCAGCCGGTGCCGCTGCCGCCGTCCGAGGCCCGGGCGGAGATCCAGCGGCTGATGTCCCGCGGCGCGGGCGTGGTGCGCTCGGCCGCCTCGATGGCCGACACCGCGGCCGGGCTGGCCCTGCTCGCCGAGCAGGCCCACTTCCACGTGGCCGAGGAGAAGCCGGCCGACCCCCGGGTGGAGACCTGGGAGGCCGCCAACCTGCTGCTGGTCGCCACCGCACTGGTCGCGGCCGCCGCGCAGCGCGAGGAGACCCGCGGCTGCCACTGGCGCGAGGACTTCCCCGAGCGCGACGACGCCCACTGGCGGCGCCACCTGATCACCACCCTCGCCGCCTCCGGCGACCCCGTCAGCACCCCTGAGGAGCAGTAGAACCATGACCCACTCGCACGAGGAACTCCCGCTGGCCGACCAGGGCGGCTGCGGCGACGGCTGCGCCTGCGGGGACGGCGAGGGCTACGAGACCGGCCTGGACCCGCAGCTGGCCGAGCTGCTGGAGGAGGCCGGGCTGGACCCGATCGAGGTCGAGGACATCGCCACCCTGGCGCTGGCCGAGGACCTGGCCGGCGGCGAGGACGTCACCTCGGTCGCCACCGTGCCCGCCGACGCGGTCGCGACCGCCGACTTCACCGCCCGTCAGGCGGGCGTGGTCGCCGGCCTGCGGGTCGCCGAGGCGGTCGTCTCGCTGGTCTGCGAGGAGGAGTTCGAGGTCGAGCGGCACGTCCAGGACGGCGACCGGGTCGAGGCCGGCCAGGTGCTGCTGTCGGTGCGCTCGCGCACCCGCGACCTGCTGACCGCCGAGCGCAGCGCGCTCAACCTGCTCTGCCACCTGTCCGGCATCGCCACCGCGACCCGGGCCTGGGCGGACGCCCTGGAGGGCACCGGCGCGGTCGTCCGGGACACCCGCAAGACCACCCCGGGCCTGCGCGCGCTGCAGAAGTTCGCGGTCCGCTGCGGCGGCGGCGCCAACCACCGGATGGCGCTCTCGGACGCCGCCCTGGTGAAGGACAACCACGTGGTCGCGGCCGGCGGCGTGGCCGAGGCCTTCCGGGCCGTCCGGGCCGCGTACCCGGAGCTGCCGGTCGAGGTCGAGGTGGACGAGCTGGCACAGATCCCGCCGGTGCTGGAGGCCGGTGCGGACCTGATCCTGCTGGACAACTTCACCGTCGACCAGCTGAAGGAGGCCGTCGCGCTGGTGGCCGGCCGGGCGAAGCTGGAGGCCTCCGGCGGACTGACCCTGGCCGACGCGCGCGAGGTCGCCCAGACTGGTGTCGACTACCTGGCCGTGGGCGCGCTGACCCACTCCTCGCCGATCCTGGACATCGGCCTGGACCTGCGCGCCTGACCGTCAGGTCGAGAGCGGTTCCTGCCCCGACCCCGTCCCGACTCGCAGAAAGCGTCCCCGTGCTCCTCACCATCGACGTCGGCAACACCCAGACCACACTCGGCCTGTTCGACGGCGAGGAAGTGGTGGAACACTGGCGGATCTCCACCGATCCGCGTCGCACGGCCGACGAACTGGCCGTCCTGCTCCAGGGGTTGATGGGCAACCACACCGCGGTCAAGGAGGCCGCGGTGGAGGGCCTGGCGATCTGCTCCTCCGTCCCCGCCGTGCTCCACGAGCTCCGCGAGGTGACCCGCCGCTACTACGGCGACGTCCCCGCGGTGATCGTGGAGCCCGGCGTGAAGACCGGGGTGCACGTCCTGATGGACAACCCCAAGGAGGTCGGCGCGGACCGGATCGTCAACGCGCTGGCCGCCAACCACCTGTACGGCGGCCCGTGCATCGTGGTCGACTTCGGCACCGCGACCACCTTCGACGCCGTCAACGCGCGCGGCGACTACGTCGGCGGCGCGATCGCCCCCGGCATCGAGATCTCGGTCGAGGCGCTCGGCGTCCGCGGCGCCCAGCTGCGCAAGATCGAGCTGGCCCGGCCGCGCAACGTGATCGGGAAGAACACCGTCGAGGGCATGCAGTCCGGCATCCTCTACGGCTTCGCCGGGCAGGTCGACGGCCTGGTCGAGCGGATGGCCCGGGAGCTGGCCAAGGACCCGGACGACGTCCAGGTGATCGCCACCGGCGGCCTCGCCCCGCTGGTCCTCGGCGAGGCCTCCACCATCGACGTGCACGAGCCCTGGCTGACCCTGATCGGCCTGCGCCTGGTGTACGAGCGCAATCGCCCCACCAGCTGATCGCCCGACCGAACGCCCGGCCGGGCGGACGTGGGGAATTCCGCGCGACGTTACCGACAAATCGGATATTCCTCACGTAGTGTCAACCCATGCCTACGCCACACGGATCGCGCGGCGGCATGGCCTTCAGCGCCGACGAAGTCCGCGTGCTGCGCCGAGCCCTCGCCCAAGCCCTGCACCCCGCCGTCCCCGTCCACCTCCAGGGGCCCGACCGGACGGCGCCCGCCGGCCCGGGCGCCGAGCTGTGGGCCGAGGACGTCCAGGACGCCCTGCGTCTGACCGAGGCGATCGACGAGGCCGTCCAGGAGGGCGGCCGACTGCGCGCCTTCCTGCTCGCCGACCTCTGCCGCTACCGGGCCGCCCTGCCCGGCAGCGCCGCCGGCTACCTGGAACGCCTCGAGGAGGCGGTGACCGACGGCTACCTCCCCGCGCCCGAGGACCTCACCGCGCTGCGCGGGCTGACCCGCCAGCCCTGCGGCCACGGCGAGCGGGCCCGCCGCTCCCGGCTCGCCGGGCGGTGCCACGCGCTGGCCGAGGCCGCCGTCCGCGAACGGCTCGCGCTCACCACCGGCCACCCGCGCCACCTGGTGGCCGTCCCGAACCCCGCCGCACCACCCAGCAGTCACCCCACCCCTGTAGGAGGACGGATCACGATGAGCAGCACCGACTCCCGGGACTCCCGCCCGGAGCAGCCCGCCGCCGCGCAGACCCCGCCCCGCCCGCACCGGATGCCCACCCCGGCCGAGCTGTTCGGCCGCCGCCCCAAGCCGCCGGCCCCGCCCGCCCCGCCGGCCGAGCGGGCTCCGGAGGAGGTCGAGCTCCGCACCGGCACCGGCTGAGCCGCCCGCACCCGCCCCGGAGGGGAGGCCGTCGACCCGACGGCCTCCCCTCCCGCGTCGTCCGGCGTCGTCCGGCGTCGTCCGGCCTTATCCGGTCGCGGAGCACCGTGTGTGGCTGGCTACCCTTGTGGGGTGAGCGATCAGAGCCTTGTCCCCGCGACCGACGACCTTCCCGAGCAGATGCGCGTCCGGCGCGAGAAGCTGGACCGGCTCCGGGCGGCCGGGGTCGACCCGTACCCGGTCGGATTCCCCCGCACCAGCACCATCGCGGACCTGCGTGCCAAGCACCCGGACCTCGAACCCGACACCGCGACCGGCGAGCGCGCCGGCATCACCGGCCGGGTGATCCTGTCCCGCACCGGCGGCAAGCTGTGCTTCGCCACCCTGCGCGACGGCACCGGCGACCTCCAGGTGATGCTCTCCCTGGACAAGCTCGGCACCGAGCGGCTGGCGGCCTGGAAGTCCGACATCGACCTCGGCGACCAGGTCGGCGTCGAGGGCGAGGTGATCACCTCCAAGCGCGGCGAGCTGTCGGTGATGGTGGACCGCTGGGAGCTCACCGCCAAGTGCCTGCGCCCGCTGCCGGACAAGCACAAGGGCCTGACCGACCCGGAGGCCCGGGTCCGCCAGCGCTACGTCGACCTGATCGTGAACCCCGAGGCGCGCGAGATCCTGCACCTGCGCAGCAAGGTCGTCCGCTCGATCCGCCGCACCTACGAGGACCGCGGCTACATCGAGGTCGAGACGCCGATGCTCCAGCCGGTGCACGGGGGCGCCAACGCGCGTCCGTTCAAGACGCACATCAACGCGTACGACATCGACCTCTACATGCGCATCGCCCCCGAGCTGTACCTCAAGCGGCTGGTGGTCGGCGGCGCCGAGAAGGTCTTCGAGATCAACCGCAACTTCCGCAACGAAGGCGCGGACTCCACCCACAACCCGGAGTTCACCTCGCTGGAGTCGTACGAGGCCTACGGCGACTACGACACCCAGGCCGAGCTGATCCGCGCGACGATCGTCAACGCCGCCCGGGACGCCCTGGGCACCACGGTGATCAAGGGCGTGGACCCGCACGGCGTGGAGCACGAGATCGACCTGGCCGAGCCGTGGGAGGAGGTCAGCGTCTACCCGGGCATCTCCGCCCGCCTGGGCGTCGAGGTCACCCCGGAGACCGGCGTCGAGGAGCTGCGCGCGCTGGCCGCCGAGCACGGCATCCCGTTCGAGAAGAACTGGGGCCACGGCCAGATCGTGCTGGAGATGGTGGAGCGCCTGCTGGAGGAGAACGCCGTCCGGCCGACCTTCATCAAGGACTACCCGACCGAGGTCTCCCCGCTGACCCGCCAGCACCGCTCGATCGCGGGCGTGGCCGAGAAGTGGGACCTGGTGATCTTCGGCACCGAGATCGGCACCGCCTACTCCGAGCTGGTCGACCCGGTCGAGCAGCGCGCCCGCCTGACCGCGCAGTCCCTGCTGGCCGCCGGCGGCGACGTCGAGGCGATGCAGGTGGACGAGGACTTCCTGCGGGCCCTGGAGTACGCGATGCCGCCGACCGGCGGCCTCGGCCTCGGCGTGGACCGCCTGATCATGCTGCTGACCGGCAAGAACATCCGGGAGACCGTGCTCTTCCCGCTGGTGAAGCCGGAGCCGAAGGCCTCCGCCGCGCCGGCGGAGAAGACCGAGGAGGAGTGACCTGATGGACTACGTCAGCGCGATCGTGCCACCGCTGGTCATGGCGATCGGCTTCGGATTCCTGGTGCGGGCCATCGTCCGCAGCCAGGGCGGGGCCCAGAAGGCCAAGGAAGACATCGACTGATCGGACTGACGCCGTCAGCCGCCCCGAACGACCCGCGCCGCCATTCCCGATTCCCGGGGGTGGCGGCGCGCCGGTTTGGCGCACTTCACAAGATTTGCCCCATTCACTCCCTATCCTGGCGGCACTATGGTCCGGCAACTCGGCGAACTTGAGAACGCCATCATGACCCGGGTGTGGCGGTGGAACCGACCGGTGACGGTTCGCGAGGTTCTCCTGGATCTGCAGTCGGAACGCGAAATCGCGTACACCACGGTGATGACCGTCCTGGACAAGCTGCACAGAAAGGGCTGGTTGCGCCGCGAGCGGGTCGGCCGGGCCTATCGATATGAACCGGTCTCCTCGCGTGAGGCGTACACGGCGGCTCTGATGAACGACGCCTGGGCCACCGGTGACAATCCCGCGGCCGCCCTGGTGCACTTCTTCGGCCTGATGTCGCCGGAGCAACGCGAGGCCCTCCGGGACGCGTTGCGGGTGGCGGCCTTGTTCCCGTCCGATCCAGCGGCCGATCCGCCGGCCGGGGATTCCGCCGAGGACGGGACCGATACCGGCGGCTCCGATACCGGAACAGTGGATACCGGGGAGACCCCGCCGGGCGCGACGCGATAACGTCCCGCCATGGAGGTCACCATCCGCCGCGCGCGGACCACGGACGTACGGGCCGTACGCGGGCTCATCGACGCCTACTCGCGCGACGGCATTCTGCTCGACAAGCCCACGGTCACACTGTTCGAATCGGTCCAGGAGTTCTGGGTCGCGGAACGGGACGACAACGGCGCGGTGGTGGCCTGCGGCGCCCTGCACGTGATGTGGGAGGACCTCGCCGAGGTCCGTACGCTCGCGGTCGATCCGTCCTGCCGGGGCTTCGGGGTCGGGCACCTGCTGCTGGAGAAGCTGGTGCAGACGGCACGCTGGCTGGGCGTCCGTCGGATTTTCTGCTTGACGTTCGAGGTGCCGTTCTTCGCGAAACACGGTTTCGTCGAGATCGGGGAGCTCCAGGAAACCGATGATGGTACGACAGACCCGGCGGCGATCGCTACGGATGTCTATGAAGAACTTCTCCGCTCGTACGATGAAGGTGTCGCCGAGTTCCTTGACCTGGAGCGCGTGAAGCCCAACACACTGGGCAACTCACGCATGCTGCTGCACCTCTGAGCGACTCCGAGCCGGTCAAGGGTTTGTGTTTTCCGCAGAAAGGCGCTTTCCTTTCCTTAGGCAATGGGTCGTTTAGCGGAAAGGGAAGCCCGTGGCACAGAGGGTGCAGGTCATTCTTGAAGACGATCTCGATGGCGGTTCGGCGGACGAGACGGTGACGTTCGCGCTCGACGGCGTTGCCTACGAGATCGACCTGAAGAGCGCCAACGCGGACAAGCTGCGCGGTCTGCTGGCGCCCTACGTGGAGAAGGGCCGCAAGCAGAGCGGTCGGCTGGCCGGCCCCCGCCGTCCGGGCCGCACGGCGGCGGCGCGTCCGTCCGGCAGCGCTCCCGACACCGCGAAGATCCGCGCGTGGGCCAAGGAGCAGGGCATGGAGGTCAACGACCGCGGCCGGGTGCCCAGCACCGTCCGCGAGGCCTACGACAAGGCCAACGCGGCCTGATCCCGGTGCCGGCACCGGCCCGCCGGAGCGGATGCGGGGCCCCGGCGGCCGCGTACGGCGCCGACGACACACGCGCGGGGCGCGGAGGTCACACCTCCGCGCCCCGCGGCGCGCACCCGGAGGTCCGCCGTGCGGTGGCACCGGCCGGGGCCGCGGGCTCGGGCGGCGGAACAATCACGAGCTGTGCAACGCTGTAAGGGCGAAGCGACGCGAACACCCCCGGGGGCGGACACCCCGGGACGGCGCACGACCGTCCCCGGCCGCCGTCGAACCACCGTCACCGCGACCGGACTTCTCGCCAGGCGAACACCGCCACCGCGGAAACTGCGCGAGAACCGCCCCGATACCGGGTATGAATGCAGGTGGACGGGTTCTTCGACCCGTCCAGGGGCAGCATGTGCGACCGGCCGAAGAGGGACCGGCTCCGCCCCGGCGACGCTTGTTCGCCGATGGCGTAGCGGTTTCCGGTGCATCCGGCCCACCTGTGGGAACACCGATTCCCAGCATCAGGTTGGGATTGGTGTCGGCTGGTCGCGCAGCATCTCGCTCCTCTACCGGGGAGTGAATCCGTGGGCCGCGCCGCTGAGCGGGACTAGCATGCGGAAGGACAGGGCGGGGACGGACCCCGAACTGCCCGACCGCTCTGAGGAGCGATAAACGATGTTCGAGAGGTTCACCGACCGCGCGCGGCGGGTTGTCGTCCTGGCTCAGGAAGAAGCCCGGATGCTCAACCACAACTACATCGGCACCGAGCACATCCTCCTGGGTCTGATCCACGAGGGCGAGGGCGTCGCCGCCAAGGCCCTGGAGAGCCTCGGGATTTCCCTTGAGGCCGTGCGCCAGCAGGTCGAGGAGATCATCGGCCAGGGCCAGCAGGCCCCGTCCGGTCACATTCCCTTCACCCCCCGGGCGAAGAAGGTCCTGGAGCTGTCGCTCCGGGAGGCCCTGCAGCTCGGCCACAACTACATCGGCACCGAGCACATCCTGCTCGGCCTGATCCGCGAGGGCGAGGGCGTCGCCGCCCAGGTCCTGGTGAAGCTGGGCGCCGACCTCAACCGGGTGCGCCAGCAGGTCATCCAGCTGCTCTCCGGTTACCAGACCAGCGGCGGCAAGGAGTCGGCCACGGCCGGCGGGCCCGCCGAGGGCACCCCGTCGACCTCGCTGGTCCTGGACCAGTTCGGGCGCAACCTCACCCAGGCCGCCCGCGAGGCCAAGCTCGACCCGGTCATCGGGCGCGAGAAGGAGATCGAGCGGGTCATGCAGGTGCTGTCCCGCCGCACCAAGAACAACCCGGTCCTGATCGGTGAGCCCGGCGTCGGCAAGACCGCCGTGGTCGAGGGCCTGGCGCAGGCGATCGTCAAGGGCGAGGTCCCGGAGACGCTCAAGGACAAGCAGCTCTACACGCTGGACCTGGGCGCCCTGGTGGCCGGCTCGCGCTACCGCGGTGACTTCGAGGAGCGCCTGAAGAAGGTGCTCAAGGAGATCCGCACCCGCGGCGACATCATCCTGTTCATCGACGAGCTGCACACCCTGGTCGGCGCGGGCGCCGCCGAGGGCGCCATCGACGCCGCCAGCATCCTCAAGCCGATGCTGGCCCGCGGCGAGCTGCAGACCATCGGTGCCACCACCCTGGACGAGTACCGCAAGCACCTGGAGAAGGACGCCGCGCTGGAGCGCCGCTTCCAGCCGATCCAGGTCGCCGAGCCCTCGCTGCCGCACACCATCGAGATCCTCAAGGGTCTGCGCGACCGCTACGAGGCCCACCACCGGGTCTCCATCACGGACGCCGCCCTGGTCGCCGCCGCCACCCTGGCCGACCGGTACATCTCGGACCGCTTCCTGCCGGACAAGGCGATCGACCTGATCGACGAGGCCGGCTCCCGAATGCGCATCCGCCGGATGACCGCGCCGCCGGACCTGCGCGAGTTCGACGAGAAGATCGCCGACGTGCGCCGCGAGAAGGAGAGCGCGATCGACGCGCAGGACTTCGAGAAGGCCGCGTCCCTGCGCGACGACGAGAAGCAGCTCCTGCAGGCCAAGGCCAAGCGCGAGAAGGAGTGGAAGGCCGGCGACATGGACGTCGTCGCGGAGGTCAACGAGGAGCTCATCGCCGAGGTCCTGGCCACCGCCACCGGCATCCCGGTCTTCAAGCTGACCGAGGAGGAGACCTCCCGGCTGCTGCGCATGGAGGACGAGCTGCACAAGCGCGTCATCGGCCAGAAGGACGCCATCAAGGCGCTCTCCCAGGCCATCCGGCGCACCCGTGCGGGCCTCAAGGACCCGAAGCGCCCCGGCGGTTCGTTCATCTTCGCCGGCCCGTCCGGCGTCGGTAAGACCGAACTGTCCAAGACGCTCGCCGAGTTCCTCTTCGGCGACGAGGACGCGCTGATCGCGCTCGACATGTCCGAGTTCTCCGAGAAGCACACCGTCTCCCGGCTGTTCGGCTCCCCGCCCGGGTACGTGGGCTACGAGGAGGGCGGCCAGCTGACCGAGAAGGTCCGCCGCAAGCCGTTCTCGGTCGTCCTCTTCGACGAGGTCGAGAAGGCCCACCCGGACATCTTCAACTCGCTGCTGCAGATCCTGGAGGACGGTCGCCTGACCGACTCCCAGGGCCGCGTGGTCGACTTCAAGAACACCGTCATCATCATGACGACCAACCTCGGCACCCGGGACATCTCCAAGGGCTTCAACCTGGGCTTCGCGGCCACGGGTGACACCCAGACCGGGTACGAGCGGATGAAGGCGAAGGTCGGCGAGGAGCTCAAGCAGCACTTCCGCCCCGAGTTCCTGAACCGCGTCGACGACATCGTGGTGTTCCACCAGCTGTCCGAGGAAGACATCATCCAGATCGTCGACCTCATGATCGCCAAGGTGGACGAGCGGCTCAAGGACAAGGACATGGGCCTGGAGCTCAGCGTCGAGGCCAAGAAGCTGCTGGCCAAGCGCGGCTACGACCCGATCCTGGGTGCCCGTCCGCTGCGCCGCACCATCCAGCGCGAGATCGAGGACCACCTGTCCGAGAAGATCCTCTTCGGCGAGCTGCGGGCCGGCCACATCGTGGTCGTCGACGTGGACGGTGACGGCAAGGAAGCCAAGTTCACCTTCCGCGGCGAGGAGAAGTCGGCCGTCGCGGACACCCCGGCCGAGGTCGCTTCGTCCGGTCCGGACCTGACGAAGTAGAGCAACATTTAACAGACAACTTCACAGCCACCGAGCCCCCGGCGTTCGCGCCGGGGGCTCGGTGCGTTCCGGGTGCCGGCGCAGGGTCCGGACCTGGCCTTTCTCACGCACCATCAGCTGACGGGAAATCGGCGAGCATAGCGCCGTGGCCATGTCACGGTCAAGGTCTATCTTTTCCAGCTCCACTTCGGTCAAATGACGTCCACCTGTCTTTCATATTGGTTTACCGGGCCTTGGCCAAGAGTCGGCTCGGTCGGGGAGGGCGTCACAACGTTGAAGACCACCAGGAGAGCTGCCGCGGTCACCACCGCGGCGGCGGTCATAGTCACGCTCGGCGCGGGTCTGTTCCCGAGCAGCGCCGTCGCGTCCGGCTCGGCACCGGTTCCGAAGGACCCGGCCGACGCCGTCCAGGCCGTCAACACCGAGCACAACATCCCGGGCCCGCTGACCGCCAAGGTCGAGGCGGAGAAGAAGGCCGCCACCGAGCAGCTGCTCAACGGCACCGCCCAGGTCGAAGAGCACAACGGCAGCACCAGCGTGAAGCTCGGCAAGGACAAGTACGTCGAGCTCCCGCGTGAGCGCTCGGACAAGATCTTCACGATCCTGGTCGACTTCGGCGACCAGGTCGACAACACCACCAAGACCGCCGACGGCAAGGTCAAGTACGGCGGCGAGGCCGGCCCCAAGCACAACGAGATCGCAGCGCCCGACCGCGCCACGAACAACTCGACCGCCTGGCAGGCCGACTACAGCCAGCAGCACTACCAGGACCTGTACTTCGCCAAGGACAAGCCCTCGCTGAAGACCTTCTACGAGAAGCAGTCCTCGGGCCGCTACACGGTCGACGGCGTGGTCTCGGACTGGGTCCGGGTGCCGTGGAACGAGGCCCGGTACGGCTCCGACTACTGCGGCTCCAACGTCTGCTCCAGCGCCCAGGACCTGATCCGCGACGCCGTCGACATCTGGTACAAGGACCAGCTGGCGAAGGGTCAGACCAAGGACCAGATCAAGGCGACGCTGGCCTCGTACGACCAGTGGGACCGCTACGGGTCGCACCACGACGGGAACTTCAACCAGCCCGACGGGTACATCGACCACTTCCAGATCGTGCACGCCGGCGAGGACAAGTCGGCCGGTGGCGGCAAGCAGGGCAGCAAGGCCCTGTGGGCGCACCGCTCGTACGTCTACGGCAACCTGACCGGCCAGGCCGGTCCGGACAACAACAAGCTCGGCGGCGTCCAGGTCGGTGACTCCGGCTTCTGGATCGGCGACTACACGATGCAGCCGGAGAACGGCGGCCTCGGCGTCTTCGCCCACGAGTACGGCCACGACCTCGGTCTGCCGGACCTCTACGACACCGCCGGCAAGGGCATCGACAACTCGGTCGGCTTCTGGTCCCTGATGTCCTCCGGCTCCTGGCTCGGCGAGGGCAAGGACAGCATCGGCGACATGCCGAACGACCTCGACGCCTGGAGCAAGTACCAGCTCGGCTGGCTGAAGGCCGACCGCGCCAAGGCGGGCACCGAGTCGACCCACCACATCGGCCCGGTCGAGTACAACACCAACCTTCCGCAGGCGCTCATCGTCGACCTGCCGAAGAAGAGCATCACCACCGACATCAACAAGCCCTTCGGTGGCAACAGCGAGTGGTGGAGCGGCAGCGCCGACAACCTCAACGTCACGCTGACCCGCGACATCGACCTGACCGGCAAGGCCAAGGCCAGCATCAACGCCAAGGCCTGGTACGAGCTGGAGCAGGACTTCGACTACGCCTTCGGTGAGGTCTCCACCGACGGCGGCAAGAACTGGACCGTGGTGGACGGCACCTGGAACGGCGCCGCGCTCCCCAAGGAGAACGGCCGCCCGGCCGTCAGCGGCCTGACCGCCGCCTGGGGTGACCTGTCGTTCAACCTGGACGCCTACGCCGGCAAGAAGATCCAGTTCCGCTACCACAACACCACCGACGGCGGTCTGCACTACCGCGGCTTCGCGGTGGACAACATCGCGGTGGTCGCCGACGGCGCCACCGTGTTCAGCGACGACGTGGAGAACGGCGACAACGGCTGGACCGCCGCCGGCTTCACCCGCTTCGGCGGCTCGTACACCAAGGACTACGCGCAGTACTACATCGCGGAGAACAAGCAGTACGTGTCGTTCGACCAGACGCTGAAGACCGGCCCGTACAACTTCGGTTCGGCCGCCAAGCCCAACTGGGTCGAGCACTACGCGTACCAGCCCGGCCTGCTGATCTGGTACTGGGACGAGTCGCAGACCGACAACAACGTCAGCGCCCACCCGGGCCACGGCCTGGTGCTGCCGGTCGACTCGCACCCGACCCCGATCAAGTGGTCGGACGGCACCCTGATGCGTCCGCGCATGCAGGGCTTCGACTCGACCTTCGGTTCGCGCCGCGTCCCGGCGCTGACCCTGCACAAGGCCGACGTCGAGACGGTCATCCCGAAGTCCAAGGGCGTCGACGAGTTCAACGACCTGAAGTCCTGGTGGTCCAAGGACGACCAGTACGCCGGTGTCGACGTGCCGAAGACCGGCACCAGCATCGAGGTCGAGAACGAGTCCGCGAACTACCTGGAGACCTGGATCCGGGTCCGCCCGGTCGACAACTGATCGTCCTGACGGTCAGGCCGTGATCGCGCGGCACTGAAGTCTCCATGTCCGGCCCGCCCCCGCCACCGCGCGGGGGCGGGCCGGACGCATTTGCGCCCGCGGCGGACCGCGGTCGGGAGCACCTGAAACCCCGACGCCGGGTGGCGCTGGTCACAGCGGTTCGGCGCGGTACGACCGGGCCTAGTAGCCGGGCGGTCGGGATGCCGGGGGCGGGCCGGCCGGGCCCCGGCGATCCGATCCCATGATCACTGCTCCGCCGGCCCGATCCCCCGCCGCCACAGCGACTACACGGGGTAGTACATCGCCGCGTTTGGGGCTGCGCTCGGCGCCGGTTAAAGCTGAGTGGCCCCCCGCTCAGCGAAGCGCCCGACCCGGCGCTCCCTGCCGCCCCCGTCCGACCGTGAGGTACGACCGCGATGTCCACCGTTCCGCCCGTGGGGCCGGCCCTGCGCCGGCTCGCCGTCCGCGCGACGGCCCAGGCGGCCGGCTGGCAGCCGCGGATCCGCCACGCCGTCCGCACCCACGCCGCGCCGCCGCTGCGCGCGCTCGCCACCCCCCGGCACGCCACCCTGCCGGGCAGCCGGCAGCGGGCCGAGCGCGACCACGCGGTGGTCTCGGCCGGGGCGACCGCGGTGCTGCTGGCGGGACTGCTGATGGCCGCCGCGCCGGGCAGCGCCTCGGCGCAGACCGTGCTGCCGACCACTCCGGGCAGCTCGGCCTTCACCGCCCCGCGGGCGCAGGTGCCCGACCCGGGCGTGGTGCAGGTGGCCGGGCCGAGCCCGTACAAGCTGCCGGACGACGCCGCCTCGGCGCAGGCCTTCGTGGCGGTGGCGCCCAACCTGCTGCCGCTCGACCCGCCGGCCGCGCAGCCCGGGGACCAGCCCGCCCAGCAGCCGCAGTCCGCGGCGCCTGCGGCGCCCGCCTCGGGCTGGTCGGCCCCGGCGCCGGACGCGCCGACCAGCAATCCGTACGGGGTGGCCAACTCCGAGTACGCCGCCGGGTACCACACCGGGGTGGACTTCGCGGTGGCCCCGGGCACGCCGGTGCTGGCGGTCGGCGACGCCACCGTGGTGTCGGCCGGCTGGGACGGCGCGTACGGCAAGGAGGTCGTCCTGCGGCTCGCCGACGGGCACTTCGCGCAGTACGCGCACCTGTCCGTGCTCTCGGTGTCGGCCGGCGCCCGGGTGTCGGCGGGTCAGCGGGTCGGGCTGTCCGGGAGCACCGGCAACTCCACCGGGCCGCACCTGCACTTCGAGATCCGCACCAGCAACCGCTACGGCGCGGTGGTCAACCCGATCGCCTACCTCTCCGGGCACGGCGTCACGGCGTTCTGAGGTCGCCGCTCAGTCCCGGGCGGGCCGGCCGATCCGGCCGCTGATCTCCAGCGCGACCTCCCGGGCCGCTTCGAGCGCCTCGTCCAGGTCGGCGGGCGGCACCTTCTCGCCCCACACGTTCAACACGTCGCCGCAGTCCGTGGCGTCCTGCTTGAGCAGGAAGAACGCCGAGTGGGCGGTGAACAGCGCCATCGTGGCCCGCAGCCGGTCCCGGAACCCCGCCTCCGGCCCGTGCACCAGCTGCATCATGGTGATCACGCGGTCCCGGAAGGCGAGCCCCGCCGGGGACTCGCGCAGCGCGGGCTGGTTCTCGTGGAAGAAGCGCAGCAGCGGGGCCCGCTCGGTCATCCCGTCCGCGTAACGCCGGATCAGCTCGTCGCGCATCTCCGGGCTCCAGGTCTGCTCCCGGCCCCACGCGATGATCTCGTCGATCGGCGCGGCCATCCGCTCGACGATGCCCAGGACGATGTCGTCCTTGGTCTTGAAGTGGTAGTAGAGCGCGGCCTTGGTGACGCCCAGGCGGTCGGCGATCTCGCGCAGTGAGGTCTGCTCGTAGCCCTGCTCGGAGAAGAGCTCCAACGACACCTCGATGATGCGAGCCCGGGTGTCGCTGCGGGGGCTGTGCGGAGTGCCCATGGCCTGCCTCATGACTGCGTCGGTGACTACTGCTGCGGACTCCGGGGTGGTGTCCACCCCGGGCTCATTCTCCCTGCCCGGGCGGCCGGTCTTAAAACTGGCTTGACGACCGGCTAGGAAACAACTTACCGTGCCGACGATCGATAAACTAGCCGGGCGTCAAGTAAGTGAGCCGTCGCACGGCGCGAAGCCCGTCCGAAGCACCCCTCCGGGAGACCCCACCCCATGTCACAGTCCAAGACCGCCGGCCCGGTACCGGAGGACAAGACGACCGAGGAGGAACAGCCGCGGTCGCCCCGCGAGATTCGCCTCGTGATGGTCGGCTTGGTCGTCACGATGCTGCTGGCCATGCTCGACAACCTGATCGTCGGCACAGCCATGCCGACGATCGTCGGCGACCTCGGCGGCGCCGAGCACCTGTCCTGGGTGGTCACCGCCTACACCCTGGCCACCGCCGCCTCCACCCCGATCTGGGGCAAGCTCGGCGACCTGTACGGCCGCAAGGGCGTCTTCCTCACCTCGATCGTGATCTTCCTGGTGGGCTCGGCGCTGTCCGGCCTGTCGCAGACCATGAACGAGCTGATCGGCTTCCGCGCCGTGCAGGGCCTCGGCGCCGGCGGTCTGATGGTCGGCGTCATGTCGATCATGGGCGCGCTCGTGCCGCCGCGCGACCGCGGTAAGTACCAGGGCATGTTCGCCGCGGTGATGGCCCTCGCCACCATCGGCGGTCCGCTGGTCGGCGGCTTCATCACCGACCACCTGAGCTGGCACTGGACCTTCTACATCAACCTGCCGCTCGGCCTGGTAGCGCTCGCGGTGGTCGTCGTCACGCTGAAGCTGCCGAAGGTCCGCAACACCGCCCGGATCGACTACCCGGGCGCCGTGCTGCTCACCGTCGGCATCACCTCGCTCGTGCTGATCACCACCTGGGGCGGCCAGCAGTACGCCTGGGGCTCCAAGGAGATCCTCGGCCTGGCCGCGCTCGCCGCCGCCTCGCTGATCGCCTTCTGCTACGTGGAGCAGCGGGCCCAGGAGCCGATGCTGCCGCTGAGCCTGTTCAAGAACCTGAACTTCACCCTGGTCTCGATCATCGGCTTCGTGGTCGGCTTCGTGATGTTCGGCTCGACCGTCTTTCTGCCGCTCTACCAGCAGATCGTCCAAGGCGCCTCGGCGACCAACTCCGGCCTGCTGCTGATGCCGATGATGCTCGGGATGCTGGTCGTCTCGCTGGTGGTCGGCCAGACCGTCACCAAGACCGGCAAGTACCGGATCTTCCCGATCATCGGCACCATCGTGATGGCCGGCGGCCTGATCCTGCTCTCCACCATGGGCGTCGGGACCAGCAGCTTCACCTCGGCCTGCTGGATGGTCGTGCTCGGCGCCGGCATGGGCTTCCTGATGCAGATCACCATGCTGGTCGCGCAGAACAGCGTCGAGCTCAAGGACATGGGCGTGGCCAGCTCCACCGCCACCCTGTTCCGCACCATCGGCGGTTCCTTCGGTGTCGCGCTGTTCGGCGCGCTGTTCAACAACCGGGTGAAGGACACCATGACCGCGCGGCTGGGCGAGCACGCCTCGTCCGGCGGCGGGATGAAGGACCCGGGCCAGATGAGCCCGGCCGACCTGCGCAAGCTCGACCCGGGCATCCAGGACGCCTACCACCACGCGGTGTCCAACGGCATGCACACCGTCTTCCTGTGGGGCGCCGGGGTGGCCGTGATCGCCATCGCCGCGGCGCTGTTCCTGCGTGAGGTGCCGCTGCGCGGCGCCGGCAAGGGCGAGAAGCCGGCCGAGGCCTCGCTGGAGGCGGCGGCCGTCTGACGACCGCCCTCTGAACGCGGCGCCCCCCGGGAAGGGATCTCCCGGGGGGCGCCGTCGTCGTGCCGCGGGCTGCTGCGTGCTGCCGCGGGCTACTGCGGCAGGCGGTAGACGCCCTGCTCGACCGGCTCGACCAGACCGTCCGCGACCAGGCCGTCCAGGGCCCTGGCGCGCTGCACCGCGTCCGGCCAGACCGCATCCAGCCGGGCCTGCGGCACCGAACCGTGCGCCTCGCGCAGCACCGCGAGCAGCTTGCCGCGCACCTGGCGGTCGGTGCCCTCGTAGGTCTGGCCGCGCCGGGCCGGTCCCTCGTACGGCGGGCGGCCGGCCCGCTGCCAGGCGCAGACGGTGAACAGCGGGCAGTCCCCGCACTCCGGGCCGCGGGCGGTGCAGACCAGGGCGCCCAGCTCCATCACGCCGACCGCCCAGGTGGCGGCCGTCCCGGAGTCCTCGGGCAGCAGCGCGGTCGCGGTGCGGCGCTCGGCGGCGGTGGTGGCGGTGGCCGGGTACTCGACGCCGGTCACCGCGCGGGCGAAGACCCGCCGGACATTGGTGTCCAGCACCACGTGCCGCTGGCGGAAGGCGAAGGAGGCGACCGCGGCGGCGGTGTACTCCCCCACCCCGGGCAGCGAGAGCAGTGTGGCGTGGTCGTCCGGGACCTCGCCGCCGTGCTCCTCGGTGATCGCCACGGCGGCCGCGTGCAGGCGCAGCGCACGGCGCGGATAGCCCAGCCGGCCCCACATCCGGACCGCCTCGCCGGGCGCCTCGGCGGCCAGGTCGGCGGGGGCGGGCCAGCGGGTCATCCAGGCCTGCCAGGCGGGCAGCACCCGCTTCACCGGGGTCTGCTGGAGCATGAACTCGCTGACCATCACCGCCCAGGGCGTCGCGTCGGGGGTCCGCCAGGGCAGGTCGCGCTTGCTGGCCTCGTACCAGTCGATGACGGTCGAGTGCAGCAGCGGCAGGGGCAGCGGCAGCGAGGGGGCGGCTTCGGCGGCGGTGATGGCAGTCATGGCCCTTCGATCCTCCCACGGTCGCGGATCCGGGCCGAAGTGGATGCCATGGTTCCGGATGAACCGGTTCTGCCCCGGAAATCCGGGTGCGGCGACTCCCTCGAACGGATCAAATGGCGGATCATGTGAAAGAAGGGGCGACTGTGCGGTGTTGGTGAGTCAATCGCCACACGCAGTCTCGTAGAGTTTGATCGTGCCCTCTTTGCGTCAACCCGTGGGACCGCTGCCGGCCTCGATCTACTGGCGTCGGCGCGTCGTCGTGCTCGTCGCCGTCGCGGCGGTCGTCGCCCTGATCGCCTGGCTGATGACCGATCAGGGCGGGGGCGGTGACGGCTCACAGAGCAAGGCCGCGCAGGCCGTACCCTCCCAGTCCCAGAGCCAAACGCCCGCTCAGGCGATCACGCCCGGCGCCTCGCCGAGCGGCCCTGCGGCGCACCCGGCCGGCGGCGGCTCCGGCGGCGGGCCGGTGGCCAGCGGCGGCGGCAGCGAGGTCGGCCTCAGCGGCGGCGCTACGGGCGGCGGCGGGACCGGTGGAGCCGGCGGGGCTGGCGGGGCCAGTGGCCCGGGCGGCGCGACCGGCTCCGGTACTGCGGGCGGTACGGGCGGCTCCGGTGGCGGTGCTCCGGCGCCGGGCGGTACCGGCGGCTCGGGCGGCGGCGCCCCGGCGGTGAACACCGCGGAGGTGATGGCGCTTCCGGTGTGCTCCTCCCAGCAGGTCGCCCTGGAGCTGGCCGGCACCCAGAACTCGTACCAGCCCAAGGACAAGCCCAAGCTGGCCCTGACGGTCAAGAACTCCTCCGGCGCCAACTGCCGGGTGGACCTGGGCCGCACCGCCTCCGTGATCACGGTCAGCAGCGGCAGCAACAACGACCGGGTCTGGTCCTCCGGCGACTGCCCGCCCGACAAGGGCAACATCTGGGTGCAGATCCCGGCGAACGGCAGCCAGACCGAGACCTTCACCTGGGACCGCAGCCGCAGCAAGCCGCAGTGCGCGACCGCCGACCAGACGGCCCCGGCGAACGGGACGTACGTGGTGCTCGCGGAGCTCACCGGGCTCTCGGGCGACAAGGTGTCGGCCCGGACCTCGATCCGACTGGACAACTGAGCTTCCGTCACGCCCGGTGCGTGAAGCCCCCACGGAGCCCCCGACCGCCGAACCGGTCGGGGGCTCCGCGCGTCGGCCCGTCAGGCCGCGCAGGGGCCCGGGAACGCGGAACGGCCCCCGGGGAAGCGTTTCTCCCGGAGGCCGTCCGTGGTCCTTCGCGCGTCCGTCAGACGTAGCGCTCCAGGATGGACGATTCGGCAAGGCGGGACAGGCCCTCGCGGACCGAGCGGGCCCGGGTCTCGCCGACGCCCTCGACCGTCTGCAGGTCGTCGATGCTGGCGGCGAGCAGCTTCTGCAGGCCGCCGAAATGCTCGACCAGGCGCTCTATCACTGTGTTGGGCAGGCGCGGGATCTTCGCCAGCAGGCGGTAGCCGCGCGGGGAGACGGCGGAGTCCAGGGACTCCGGCGTGCCGGAGTAGCCGAGCGCCTTGGCGACCGTCTGCAGGTCCAGCAGCTCGGCGTGGGTGAGCGCCTCCAGGTCGGCCAGCACCTCGGTGACCGTGCGGCCCTTCTTGGCGGCGCGCTCCGGGAAGTAGTCCCGGGCGACCAGTTCGCGTTCCGGCTCGACGCCCGCGATCAGCTCGTCCAGCTGGAGCGAGAGCAGGCGGCCGTCGATGCCGAGCTCCAGCACGTAGCCGGCGATCTCGGTGGCGATCAGCCGGACCATCTCCAGCCGCTGGGCCACGGCGGTGACGTCCCGGACCGTCACCAGGTCCTCGATCTCCAGCGCGGAGAGCGTGCCGGCCACCTCGTCCAGGCGCAGCTTGTAGCGCTCCAGGGTGGCCAGCGCCTGGTTGGCGCGGGAGAGGACGGTGGTGGAGTCCTCCAGCACCCGGCGGGTGCCGTTGACGTACATGGCGATCAGCCGCATCGAGTGCGAGACCGCGACCACCGGGTAGCCGGTCTGCCGGTTGACCCGCTCCGCGGTGCGGTGGCGGGTGCCGGTCTCGTCGGTGGGGATGGTGGAGTCCGGCATCAGGTGGACGCCGGCCCGGACGATCTTGGTGATGTCCTTGTCCAGCACCACCGCGCCGTCGAGCTTGCACAGCTCGCGCAGCCGGGTCGCGCTGAACTCCACGTCCAGGACGAAGCCGCCGGTACAGATCGGCTCGACGGTCTTGTCGAAACCCAGCACGATCAGGCCGCCGGTGTTGGCCCGCAGGACCCGTTCCAGGCCGTCACGAAGCGCGGTACCGGGCGCGATGGCGGTGAGGGAGGCCCGCAGCAGGGCCTCCTCACGGGAGGCCTTGTCCGCCCCCCGGTCGCTGGCTGCCACGTGACTCCTCCGGTCGACCCCGTGCCGCGCGCCTCGCGCCGTGCGCCGGTCCGCGGTCTGTTGCTCTGTCGCTCAGTACCGCTTCGGTACTGCCTTCTGGCCAATGAGACTGGGGAAAGTCTAACTGCGTGCGGCTTCGGCAGGGCTTGGGTCAGCGCAGTTCGTCGGAGTCGAGCGGCTCCCAGCCCGCCATCAGCTCGTCCGGGTGGGCCGGGATCCTCGCCGCACGGGGCGCCGGCGGGGCCGACGGTGCCTCACCACGCCCCTCGCCGCGCGGCTTGGCGGCGGCCCGGCGGCGGCCCGGGATGGCCCGCAGCGCCTCGCCGATGTCGGCCACCTCGACCACCTTCATGCCCGGCGGCACCTTGCCCGGGTCCGGCGGGACCAGCGCGTGGGTGAAGCCCAGCCGGTGCGCCTCGGCCAGCCGGCGCTGCACACCCGTCACCCGCCGCACCTCGCCCGCCAGGCCGACCTCGCCGATCGCCACCAGGTTGCTGGGCAGCGGGGTGTCGGTGGAGGAGCTGGCCACCGCGAGCGCGACCGCGAGGTCGGCGGAGGGCTCGGACAGCTTCACCCCGCCGACCGTGGCGGTGTAGATGTCCTGCTTGCCGAGCTTCACCCCGCCGTGCCGCTCGACCACGGCCAGGATCATCGCGATCCGGGGCGACTCCAGGCCCGAGGTGGTGCGCCGCGGGGAGGGGATCTGCGAATCCACCATCAGCGCCTGCACCTCGGCGACCAGCGGGCGCTTGCCCTCCAGGGTGACGGTGAGGCAGGTGCCCGGGACGGGCTTGTCACGCCTGGTCAGGAAGAGGCCGGACGGGTCGGCCAGGCCGACGATGCCCTCGTCGTGCAGCTCGAAGCAGCCCACCTCGTCGGTGGCGCCGTAGCGGTTCTTGACACCGCGGATCAGCCGCAGCCGGGCGTGCCGGTCGCCCTCGAAGCTCAGTACCACGTCCACCAGGTGCTCCAGCAGGCGCGGGCCGGCGATCTGGCCGTCCTTGGTGACGTGGCCGACCAGCAGGGTGGCCATGCCGCGATCCTTGGACGCCCGGATCAGCGCGCCCGCCACCTCGCGGACCTGGGCCGGGCCGCCGGGGGCGCCGTCCAGCTCGGCGGAGGCGATGGTCTGCACCGAGTCCAGGATCAGGAGTCCGGGGTTGACCGCCTCGATGTGCCCGAGCACCGCGCCGAGGTCCTGCTCGGCGGCGAGGTAGAGGTGCTCGGAGAGGGCGTTGATCCGGTCGGCGCGCAGCCGGACCTGCCCGGCCGACTCCTCGCCGGTGACGTAGAGCGTGCGGTGCCGGTCGGTGGCCGCCTTGGCGGCGACGTCCAGCAGCAGGGTGGACTTGCCGACGCCGGGCTCGCCGGCCAGCAGCACCACCGCGCCGGGGACCAGGCCGCCGCCGAGCACCCGGTCCAGCTCCGGCACGCCGGTGGAGCGGGCCGTCGCGACCTGGCCGTCCACCTGGGCGATCGGCCGGGCGGGCGCGCTGACCGGGCCCGCGGCGGTGGTGCGGATCGGCACCGCGCCGTACTCCTCGACCGTGCCCCAGGCGTTGCACTCCGGGCAGCGGCCGACCCACTTGGGCAGCTGGTTGCCGCACTCGGTGCAGCGGTAGGCCGGGCGCGGCTTGGCGGTGGTCTTGGAACGCGGAGGCATGCGGCCCACGGTAGCGGCTGGGTGTGACAGCGGTGGGCCGTCGGTCTGCGGGCGGACGCGTCGGGCGCCCACACAGATGGGCGATGTTGTTACCCGAAAGAAGTACATACGCGGTGAATGGCGGGGACGGGCCGCCCGGTGCTCCTACCGTCGGACGGGTGACAACGCGAACAGTCGGGCCCGTCGGGGCGCAGGACGCCGTGCTCGCGGCATACGACCGCCAGGTGGACGGCCTGTTCACCTACTGCCTCTCGGTGCTGTGCGAGCACGACGCGGCCGCCGACGCCCTGCGCGAGGTCCGTGAACTGGCCCGGCGGCACGGCGCCCGACTGGCCGAGCCCGGGCTGGTCCGGGCCTGGCTGTTCTCACTGGCCCGGTACTGCTGCCTGCGGCGGCTCGCGGACGGGACCGGACCGGAGCCGGGTGCCGGGCCGGTCCCGTCGGAGCCGAGCGAGGTCGAGGCGCTCCGGCGGCGGCGCGAGCTGGCCTCGCTCGCCTGGCCGGAGGCGGCCGGGACGGACCCGGAGCAGCGCGAGGCGCTGGAGCTGTCCGTCCGGCACCGGCTGACCCCGCTGGAGGTCGCGGCCGTCCTGGGCCTGCCCTTCGAGCGGACCCGCGGGCTGCTCGCCGCCGCCGAGGCCGAAGTGGCCCGGACCAGGGCCGCGCTGCTGGTGCTCGGGGTGGGCAGCTGCCCCGAACTGGACCGGCTCGGCGGGGCCGGGGCCGAGTCCTGGCGGGACTGGGTGCTCGGCCCGGCGCTGCGGCGGGAGCTGGTGCAGCACGTGGTGGACTGCCCGACCTGCCGGGGGACGGCGGAGCGGGTGGCCGCCGGGGAGGCGGCCGAGGGTGCGGCGGGGCTGTCGGGACTGCCGTTGCTGACGGCGCCGGTGGTGGCGCCGCCGGTGGTGGGCGGTGCGGCGCGGTCGACGGCGGGTGGCACGACGGGGTCGGCGACGGGCGGTGCGGCCGAGCCGGGGCTGCGCTTCGACCACGGCGGCTTCCCCCGGCACCGGGCGCCGGGCGCGGGCCGGGGGCTGGCGGTCCGTCGGCGGGTGGTGACCACCGGGGTGCTCGCGGCCGTCCTGGCGGCACCGGTGGTGGCGCTGTGGGCCGGGCACCGGGGCGCCGGCGGGGCCGGGTCGGCGGCCTCGGTGTCGGCGGTGCGGGTGGACGGGGCCGGCGCGGACGCCGGGCAGCGGCCGCCGTGGGCGGCCGGGGCGGTCGCCGGGGCCGCGGCGGGAATGCCGGGGCTGGAGCTGGCGGGTACGGGCGGCGGCGGGGTGGGTGGCACGGGCGGCGGAAACGGTGCAGAAACGTTGCTCCCTGGGTTTCCACGGCTCACCCTCCAGGGACCGCTGGTCCCGGTGCCGGGCCGGGGCGCGACCCCGCTCGGCAGCCCCACCCTGGTCGCCGCCCCCGCCCCCGCGGTCGAACGGGCCTCCGCGCCGGGCGCGGCCGACCCGGCCCCGGCCGGGCTGCTCACCGTAGACGCCGCGGAGTACGGCAGCCGGACGGTGCTCACCCTCACCGACTCCGGTACCACGGAGATCCATTGGCGCGCCGTGACGGACGCCGGCTGGCTCCGGCTCAGCCGTGACTCGGGGACACTGGCCCCCGGGCAGCGGATCACCGTGATCGTCACCGTGGACGAGGAACTCGCGCCCACCACCCACTGGACCGCCCGGATCGCGCTGCCGCCCTCCCAGGCGGTGGTCACCCTGGAGGGCGGGCCGCAGGACCGGGGCGGGTCCGCGTCCTCCTCGGCGGAGCCCTCGTCGACGCCGTCGGCGAGCACGTCCCCGGCGCCGTCGTCGACGCCCTCCTCGGCGGGCTCGCCGACGGGCTCCTCGGCGCCGGGGACGTCGGCGCCGGCCACGCCCTCGTCGTCACCGGGTCGGACCGGGGCACCGTCGCCCTCCGGGCCGCCGACCGGTACGCCGACGCACTCGGCGACTCCGACGGGCCCCGCCTCCGCCCACCCGACCGGGGCGGCGACCGGGCACTGAGCGGCTCGACTCCCCGTATCCCCAGGGCAGACGATCGCGACGCGGTCAGTCGCGGTGGATCGGGGGCACCTGGTAGCTGCCGTCCAGCACCGACGGCTTCGGCCGGTAGAGCCGGATGATCGGGCGGAACTCGCCCAGCGGGGTGGGGAGCCAGTTGGCGGCGGCCACCGGGTCCTCGGGCGGCTCGTGCTGGAGGGTCACGGTCAGCGAGCCGTCCGGGCCGTACACCAGGCCGGGGGTGCGGTCGCCGATCGAGTAGCGGTCGATCGGGTTCTCCACCAGGTAGTAGTCCGGCACCGAGTACATCGTGAGGGACCAGAAGGCCTCGGCCGGCGGGGGCTGCTCGAAGCGGACGGTGTAGCTGTTGGCGCCGGTGAGCGGGCGGCCGTCGGAGTCGTCGTAGGTCATCGCGTACGAGGCCTCGTACGCGTGGTTGCCCCACAGGCCGGCCCGGGCGGCGGCCGCCCGGCTGAGATAGGCGGCGCGGCGGTCGGGGATGCGCCACTCGGGGTCGTCCAGGGTGCCGGGGCCCAGGTGGTCGATGTTGTAGTCGAAGAGGTGGAGCGCGGAGCGCCACTCGCCGAGCGGGTGGTCCTCGGGCGGGCGGGTCGCGTCCTCGACCCGCTCGCGCCCGGCGGCCAGGCCCTTGGCGAGTGCCAGGGTCCACTCGGCGGCGGCCGCGCGGTACGGCGAGGCGCCGTCGTCCAGCAGGCCGAGCGGGGCGAAGCGGCGCTGGTACTCGATGTCGGGGGTGGCCGGCGGGAAGGCCTGCATCCACACCCGTAGGCGCTCGAAGAAGGCCAGCCGCTCGGGGACCTCCGGGTCGGGCTCGGGCAGTCCGGCGACCAGGCCGCCGGGCTCCAGCGGCTCCAGGACGAGGGCGGTCTGCAGGGACTTGACCCGGGGCAGGTCGTCCGGGCCGTCGCAGGCGAAGCGGCCGACGATGGTGCCGACGGTGGTGGGCAGTTCGATCACCCGGTCCGGGTCCGGCGCGGTGCCGTGCCAGTCGGGCGGGACGACCAGCCAGGTCTGCGCCCCGGTGCCGGTGGCACGGCTGCCGAGGTAGGCGACGTTGTCCGTCCAGGCGCCGAGGAACTGCAGCACGTAGTAGGCGCCGGCGGTGTCCGGGACGTGCAGCACCTGCGGTCCCTCGGAGAGGTCCAGCTGGGCGATCGAGTAGACGGTGTCGTTGTTGACCGAGACGAAGTGGTCGGCCGGGCCCGCCAGTCGGGTGGCGTGGCTGAAGTGGTTGTACGGCGCCGCCGGGAGGGTGCCGAGGCCGCCCTTGGCAAAGCGCTCGACCATGGTGAGGCCGGCGACGAGCGGGTAGCCGTAGACGTAGGCGTCGGCGGCCAGGGCCTCCAGCTCGGGCAGGTTCATCGGGGGTCCTTCATCGGGTCGGGGCGCTACGGGACGGGGTGGGGCGGGGCCGGGCGAGCGGGTCAGCGCGGGGTGAGCGGCGGGGGCTGCCAGCGGCCGTCCAGGACGGCGGCCTCCGGGCCGTGGATCCGGAGCACGACGGCGAACGGCCCGTCCGGGGCGGGCAGCCAGTTGGCGGAGTGGTCGGCGTCGGCGGGGCGCTTGTGCTGGACGTAGAGGGTGAGGCCGCCGTCCCGGTCGCGGACCAGGCCGGGGGTGTGGCCGCCGATCGAGTAGCGGTCCAGGGTGTTGTCGACCAGCCGGTGCCCGGGGAGGGCGTACACCGTCGCGGACCAGAAGAAGCGGGCCGGCGGCAGGGCGTCCGGGGCGAAGCGGATCACGTGGTCGCGGTCGGCGGCGTTCGGCGGGCGGTGGCCCGCCGCGTCCGCCGCCCAACGGCCGTACCAGACCTCCTCGGTGGGCAGCCCGTACGGGTCGAGCTCGGCCCGTACGGCCTGTCGGAGGAAGTCCCCGCCCAGCTCCTCGCGGGTGTCGGACAGGCCCGCGGAGTCGCGGAGTTCGGCGACCGCCCCGGTCAGCCGGGCGCGGCCGTCGGCGATCCCGCGGCCGAGTTCGGCGCGGACCTCCAGCGGGAGGGTGGCGGGCTCGAACTCGCCGCGGCCGTCGACGCCGAGGTCGGTGAGACGGCCGCGCAGCCCGGTCTCGGCGGGTGGGAGTCCGTCGGCCGGCGGGAAGAAGCCGAGCAGGAAGTCGAGGAAGGTGAGGAACTCGACGCCCTCCGGGACTTCGTCGCGCCAGACCGGCCAGACCGGCTCGGGGGCGGGGGCGGGCGCCGGGGTGCCGGCGTACTGGTGCAGCGGGCGCAGCCGGTACTGCTCCTGGACGGCCCGCAGGGCGGCGAGGTCGGCGGGGGTGCTCCCGGCGAGCCGGGTGTGGCCGAGGACGCCGACCAGGCGGGTGGCGGTGCGGATCACGCCCGTGAGGCCGGGCGGGGGCCGGCCCTGCCAGTCGGGGCCGGCCACCAGGAAGTCCCCGGCGCCCTGGCCGGTGGTCCGGGAGCCGATCAACCCGGCCGTCAGGGTGTCGAGTTCGTGCACGGCGAGGACGCGGTAGTCGTCGGCGGCGGGGACCGAGAGCACCCAGGGTTCGGCGCGCAGGTCGAGCCAGGCGCGGGACGGGAGGGTGTCGTTGTCGGGGGTGACGGCGTCGGTGTCGTCGGGGCCGGCCGGCCGGGTGGTGTGGCGGAAGGCGCCGAAGCCGCCGAGGTAGCCCGGGTCCGCGTCGTCCAGGGCCTGAGCGTAGAGGGTGCGGTAGGTCCGCAGGAGGGGGTGGGCACGGATCCAGGCCTCGGCCGCGGTCGCGCGGATGGTGGCCGGATCGACGAGTGCCGGGTTGACCATGCTGTCGCTCTCCCAGGCCGGATCAGGCAAATGCGAACGGATCGGGGCAGATCGGTACATCTGGGATGCTAAGGGGGGTGGAGAGGGGTGGCATGTCGGGCGGCGCCCGCGGCGGGCGGATCCGGGCCGGCGCTCTGCTCAACGCTAACCCGGGCGTATCGGCGGGCCGGCGGAGACAGACTGAGCGGCATGAAGATCCTTCTGCTCGGGGGCTCGTCCTTCCTCGGACGTGCCTACGCCACCGAGGCGCTCGCCCGCGGCCACCACGTCACCACCTTCAACCGCGGGCGCAGCGCCCCCGACCTGCCCGGGGTCGAGGCCGTCCGGGGCGACCGCGACAGTGCCGAGGACATCGCCCGCCTGGTCGAGGGCCGCCGCTGGGACGCCGTCGTCGACACCTCCGCCCGCCAGCCCGCCCAGGCCGCGCTCTCCGCCCGACTGCTGCGCGGACGGGCAGACCACTACACCTTCGTCTCCTCGGTGCACGCCTACGCCGACTGGGCCGGCCAGGTGATCACCGAGGACTCCCCGCTCCTCCCCTGCCCCGCCGACACCCCGCCCGACCAGCCCTTCGGCCGCGAGCTGAAGGCGGGCGGCGAGCGCGCGGTGCTGGCGGGCTTCGGCGCCGAACGCACCGTGGTGCTCAGCAGCGGACTGCTGATCGGCCCGTACGAACTGGGCGGCCGACTGCCCTGGTGGCTGGAGCGGATGGCCCGCGGTGGGCGGGTGCTCGCGCCCGGCGATCCGGAGCGGACCATCCAGGTGATCGACGTCCGGGACTTCGCCGCCTTCGGGCTCGACCTGCTGACGGCCGGGACGACGGGCCGCTTCCTCACCACGGCGCCGGCCGGGCTGCTCACCTTCGGACAGTGGCTGGAGACCTGCCGGGAGATCTCGGGCGCGGCCGACACCGAGCTGGTCCCGGTCGGGGACGCCGCCCTGCTGGCCGAGGGACCGGACCGGGTCGACCCCTGGCTCGAACTGCCCTTCTGGGCACCGGACCTGCCGGAGTGGAAGTACATCTGGCAGGTCGACAGCAGCCGCGCCGAGGCGGCCGGGCTGCGCTGCCGCCCGTTCGCGGAGACCGCCAGGGACACCTGGGAGTGGCTGCGCACCCGGGGGCCGGCCGAGGACACCGACGCCGAGGGGCGGAAGCTGGTGGTCGGGGCGCCGTTCACCCAGGGCATCGAACCGGCCAAGGAACAAAGGCTGTTGGCCGCACACGGGTGAGGCGCCCGAGCGGGAGGCGCGGGTGAGACGCCCGGGGCTGGAGGCGCGGGCGAGGCGCCCGGGGCGGGAAGCCGGCTCCCGCCCCGGCGGGGCTCGCTCAGTGGGTGCGGCGGGTCACCAGCTCGGCCAGCGCCAGCAGTTCGTCCGCCGCGGCGGGCTCCGGTACGGCCACGGCCAGCTGCGCCATCGCCGCGGCCATCCGCTCACAGGACTCGCCCTGCGCCCAGCCGCGCCCGCCGGCCGCGTCGACGGCGGCCGCGCACTGCGCCAACTCAGCTGCGGTGAGCGGACGTTCGAGCGCGTAGAGCTCGGCGAGCCGGGCCCCCTCGGGGGTGCCGGAGCCGAGCGCCTTGACCACCGGCAGCGACTTCTTCCGGGCGACCAGGTCTGCGCCGACCGGCTTGCCGGTGACCGTAGGGTCCCCCCAGATGCCGATCAGGTCGTCGATCAGCTGGAAGGCCAGGCCGATCTCGCGGCCGAAGCCGTCCATCGCCCGCGCCGCCTGCTCGGACCCGCCGCCGTACAGCGCGCCCATCGCGCAGGCGGCGCCGAGCAGGGCGCCGGTCTTGGCCTCGGCCATCGCCAGGCACTCGGCGAGGGAGACGTCGTTGCGCTGTTCGAAGGCGCAGTCGATCTGCTGGCCCTCGCAGAGCTCGACCACGCAGTCGGCGAGCCGGCGGATCGATCCGCGGGCGGCCGGGTGGGCGTCCTCGGCGAGCAGGCGCAGCGCGAGGGAGTGCATCGCGTCGCCGGCCAGAATGGCCTCGGTGGTGCCGAACACCCGCCAGGCGGTGGGCCGGTGGCGGCGGGTGTCGTCCCGGTCGATGACGTCGTCGTGGAGCAGGGTGAAGTTGTGGACCAGCTCCACGGCGGCGGCCGCGGCGGCGGCCGTCCCGGGGGTACCGCCGAGGGCCTGGGTGGCGGCGAGGACCAGCGCCGGGCGGATCGCCTTGCCGGCGGGGGCCTCGGAGGGCGTGCCGTCCGCCTCCCACCAGCCGAAGTGGTATCCGGCGACCTTGCGCATCGCGCCGGGCAGCGAGTCGACGGCGGCCCGCAGGGCCGGGTCGACCAGACCGCGGGTGCGGGCGAGGATGTCCGCCGCCTCGTGGCCCTCTTTGTGGTCCCGCTCCAGCGTGGAGCTCGTCATGGGTTCCTCCCCCTGTAGGGCGCCTGCGTGGGACGGCCGGCCCGTCGGGCGGCCGGGTTGCGCCGGGGCGGCGGGCCGGTGGCCGTGCGCACCGCGGCGCGCCGCCCGGCCGGGGGCTGCTGCCCCGGCCGGACGGCGCGGATCGGGCCCGGTTGCCGAGCCGGGAGCCCGTCGTCAGCGCTGCGCGACGTCCACGTTCTCCAGCACGCCGATGGCGTCCGGCACCAGGACCGCGGCCGAGTAGTAGGCACTCACCAGGTACGAAATGATGGCCTTTTCGTCGATTCCCATGAACCGCACCGAAAGGCCCGGCTGGTATTCATCCGGAATTCCGGTCTGGTGCAGGCCGATGACACCCTGATTGTGCTCGCCGACGCGCATCGCGATGATCGAGCTGGTGTGCCCGCCGATGATCGGGATCTTGTTGCACGGGAAGATCGGCACCCCGCGCCAGGCGTTGACGTGCTTGCCCTCGACCTCGACGGTGCCCGGGTTGAGGCCGCGCTTGTTGCACTCCCGGCCGAAGGCGGCGATCGCCTTGGGGTGGGCCAGGAACATCTTGGTGCTGCGGCGGCGGCTGAGCAGCTCGTCCATGTCGTCCGGGGTGGGCGGGCCGGAGTGGGTCTGGATGCGCTGCTCGTAGTCGGCGTTCTCCAGCAGGCCGAACTCCGGGCTGTTGATCATCTCGTGCTCCTGCCGCTCACGCAGGGCCTCGATGGTCAGCCGCAGCTGGTGCTCGGTCTGGTTCATCGGCTGGTTGTAGAGGTCGGCGACGCGGCTGTGCACCTTGAGGATGGTCTGGGCGACGCTCAGCTCGTACTCGCGCGGCTTGAGCTCGTAGTCCACGAAGGCGCCGGGTAGGTCGTACTCGCCCCGGTGGCCGGCGGAGAGGTCGATCGCGGCCTCGCCGTGCTTGTTCTGCGCCTGCTGGAAGCCGTTCAGGTACTCCATGATCTGCAGCTGCAGCGACTCCGAGCGGTCGTGCAGCTCCTGGAAGGAGGGCCAGGAAAGCGCCATCACGATGCCGGAGGTGGCGGCCCGGACGGTGTACGGCCAGGAGCCGTCCTCCTCCTGGAGCGCCTCGTCGCCCAGGTGGTCGCCGTCGGCGAGGGTGCCGACCACCGTCTCCTCGCCGTACTTGCCGGTGCCGAGCCGGTCCAGCTTGCCGTGCGCGATGACGAACACCTCGCTGATCGGCGTGCCGGCCGTGACCAGGACGTCACCCGGGGCGAACTGCCGCTGCACGAAGCGGCCGGCCAGCTCCTCCAGCACCGCCTCGTCCTGGTAGCCGCGCAGCACCGGCACCTCGGCCAGCGTCTGCGGGACGATCCGCACCTCGGAACCGGTCTTGACGAAACTCACCCGGCCGCGACCGACCTTGTGGCGCAGACGGCGGTTGACCCGGTAGGCACCGCCGGAGACCTGCACCCAGGGCAGCATCCTGAGCAGCCAACGCGGGCTGATGCCCTGCATCTGGGGCGCGGACTTGGTGGTGGTGGCGAGGTTCCGCGCGCCCGCCGTGCTCAGGGACTGCTGCTGCCGGATCTCCGGCTGCGCGCCCGGCGCAGGAATACCGGCATTGGTTTCGGTCGACATAAGGGGAGCCCTTCGCATGCCCGATGAAAGTGTCGCCTTGCACATTCATGTTGCAGCTTCATGGTGGGCCCGTTCGGGGGCGTCCCGCAATCACTCATTCGAGTGGTTCCGAATAACCGAACAAATAGTACGACTAGATCACCTGATCGATATCCGTTCGACTATTTATTCGAAAGTACCGGAGCGTCGGCCCCCATCCTCCCCCATCGGCCGCCCCGCCCGCGCCACTCCTTGACAACTCCCGTACGCGCCCGCCCCGCCGGGGCTACAGCGGGCCGTTCCAGTCCAGCGTCGGCTCCAGCACCCCCTCCAGGGTGAGCAGCCAGCGCTTCACCTCGATCCCGACCCGGCCGCCGCCGAAGCCGCCGATCCCGTCCGCCGCCACCACCCGGTGGCAGGGCACCAGCAGCGCGACCGGGTTGGCGGCCATCATCTGCCCGACCGTCCGGGCGGCCAGGCCGGGTTCGGTGACCTCCTCGAACACCCCGCTGCGGACGGCCAGTTCGCCATAGGTGATGGTCCGCCCGTACGGCACCTGCTCCCAGAGCGTCCGCAACACGGTGCGGTGCGGCCCGGAGCTGAGGCTCCAGTCGATCGGCAGGCCCAACTCCCGGTTGCGGCCCGCCAGGTAGGCGTCGATCCGCTCGGTGACGGCGGCGGCCTTCGCCAGGTCGGTGCACGGCGGCAGCTCGCCGTCCCGGCCGCCGTAACCGGCGGCCGCCACACCCAGCGGCGTCACCGCGATGTGCATCGGGCCGCTGGGCAGCGGGGTGGGCACGGTCAGCCAGGACATCGACCGGGACTGCGGCACGCTCGGGCTCCCGCCCTCCGCCGGGACGGCCGCCGGTCGTCCCGGCGTCCGCGGGGCGGGCTCGCCCCGTTCGCCATCGTACGGGCGGGGCGGCGGGGCCCCGGCGGGGCATCGGGCGGGGTGCTCGCTCGGGACGGCTCCGGTCAGTGCCGTCCCTTGAGTTCCGAGGCCAGCGCCCGCACCCAGTGCGACAGTTCGGCGCGGTCCGGCGTCCGGCCCTCGCACAGCACGGCGAGCTGGGCCTCGTTGATCCGGTTCGGCCCCGGGATCTCCAGCAGGTACGCCAGTTCGGCCAGGACGGTGGACAGCCGCTCGGCGTCCGCGTGGTCCAGGACGGCCCCGGCCTGGTGGTGGCCGATGGTGAGCGAACCGGGCATGGTCGACCTCCTCCGTGACCCCCGTTCCTCCACGGTACGACCGACCCGGCCACCCCGCCCGCCGCGGAGGCACACACGCGTGGGCGGAGCGACCGGCGGCACTCCGGGGCCGGCCGGGTACGGTGCGCGGTGGGCCGCACCGGTGGTGGCCGGGGGTGCGCCCCGGAGCCGTCCGAGGGGTGAGTCAGTCGCCCGGGCCCTCCTCCCAACGGCGATTCCGTACGGCCGGTACGCCCAACACTACGACCCCGGCCGCCACTTGCCAGACCGCACCGAGCAGCAGCACCCGACCGGTGCCGAACCGGTCCGCCAGCGGACCGGCCGCCGCCAGCCCCAGCGGACCGAGGACGAAGGCGCCCAGCGCCCCGAAGGAGGTCAGCCGGCCCAGCAGCTCCGCCGGCACCCAGCGCTGGGTGGTGGTGCCGAACAGCGTCCCGCAGACCGCCGAACCGGCCCCCGCCACCAGCGCCCCCGCGACCACCCACGGCAGCCCCGCCCCCGCCGCCAGCGCCGCGGACGGCAGCGCCCAGGCCAGTCCGGCCACCGTCGCCACCGCGAGCGGACGCCCGGGACGGCGGCCGAGCATCAGCAGCCCGCCCAGCACCGCGCCGGCGCCGTACACGCCCATCACCAGGCCCCAGGCCCGGGCGCCGCCCAGCTCCCGCTGCGCGGTGAGCGGGCCGAGCACCAGGAACGGGGCCCAGACCAGCAGATTGAACAGGCCCATCTGCGCGGTGGTGATCCACAACCACGGGCGGGCGGTGAACTCCGACCAGCCGGAGCGAAGTTCGCGGAGCATCGAGTCCCCGCCGGCCGCCCGTGGCCGGTCGGGCAGCCGGAGGCCGGCCAGCGCCAGGGCGCCGACGCCGTACGTCACCGCGTCGATCAGCAGCACCGCTGCCGGGCCCGAGGTGGCCGTGACCAGGCCGGCCAGCGCCGGCCCGGCCACCGTGGACACCGAACGCGAGAGCCCCAGCAGGGTGTTGCCGTCCGCCAGCAGTTCCTTGCGGCGCACCAGGTCGGGCACGATCGCGCCGAACGCGGGCATGAACAGCCCCTCGCCGATCCCCCAGACCGCCACCAGCACGACCATCGCCCAGACCGGCGCGTGCCCGGCCGCCAGCAGCGCCGCGAACAGCGCCTGGACCAGGCCGCGCAGGACGTCCGTGCCCAGCATCAGCCGGCGGCTGCCCAGGCGGTCGGCGACCACCCCGCCGGCCAGCAGGACCAGCACCACCGGGAGGATCCGGGCGGCCATCACCCAGCCGAGGTCCGTGCCGCTGCCGCTGCCGGGACCGGCGCCGGTCGCAGCGCCGGTCCCAGCGCCGGTCCCGCTGCCGTCGAGCACCGCGAAGGCGACCGCGACCGGTGCCATCGAGGAGCCGAGGAGGGAGGTCGTGTACCCGATGAAGAAGCGGGTGAAGTCGCGCTCGCCCAGCACGGCGAGCCGGTCTCCCGGCCGGCGGGGGCGGGCCGGGGTCCGTTCGGTTTCCACTGACATGGGCAGTCAGTCTGCGCGCGCCGGGGAGCGGGGTTCAAGGGGTTCCGGGGAAAAACTTGAGCCTTTCGGCATCAATATTGGGCGGAGCCGGTCCAGCCGCAGTAAACGGCCTTCCATATGGCTGCTGAGCTGCCGTTTACTGCGGATGGCGGATATCATCAAAGGCCATGGGCCAGGTCGTTTACTGCGGAAGAAGGCGGACGTGACGGAACTCCCCCCGGTCGAGTACGGCCTCGCCGTCGAGCGCTACCTGGCCGCCTCCGGGCTCGCCGGGGGCTCCCGGCGGATCTACCGGATCGCGCTCGACACCTGGGCCTGGGCACTCGCCGACCGACCCGCCCCCACCGGCCCCGAACGACGGCGCACCCGGCCGCCCGTACTGCCGCTCGCCCTGCTCGACCACCCGGACGCCCCCGGACGACTGCGGGCCGTCGTCGCCCGGCGCGCCGCCGACACCGACCCGCGCACGCTCAACCGCGAACTCTCCACCCTGCGCGCGGCCGTGGCCTGGTGGCGCGCCCAGGGCTGGATCGACGGCGACCCGAGCACCGCCCTGCGCCCCAGCCCGCTGCCCGCACCGACCGGGACGGAGGCCGGGGCCGGGGCCGGCCCGCTGGGCGCGGAGCAGCTGCGCGCCCTGTTCGCCCGCCGGGCGCCGCTGCGCGAGCAGACGCTCTGGCACCTGCTGCACGAGTCCGGCGCCGCCATCGAGACCGTACTGGCCCTCGACGCCGACCAGTTGGACATCCCTGGCCGTCGCACCCGCCCCCGCCCCGGCCGCCCCGAGGTCCGATGGGGCACCGGCACCGCCAGGCTGCTCCCGCTGCTGATCGCCGGCCGCTCCGGCGGCCCGCTCTTCCTCACCGACCGCCGCGCCCCGGCCGGCACCCCCGCCGCCGACCGCTGCCCGCACACCGGCCGCGCCCGCCTCTCCTACCGCCGGGCGGCCGAACTGTTCACCGCCCACACCCGGCTGTTCGGGGAGGGCTGGACGCTCCGGCAGCTGCGGGCGGGGCGGTAGCGCCCTCGGGCCTGCCCGGCGGATCTTGCCGGGCGCGCGACGCCGCGCGCCGATCCGCCAAGATCCGCCGGGCAGCCCCTAACCCGCCGTTGCGGCCGCTCGGCGGCTCTGCGGAAGCAAGTCGTCCAGGGTGTCCGCCAGTTGGGGAGGCGACGGCCGGTCCGCCGGGTCGAGGCGGAGGCTGGCGTCGATCGCCTCGGCGAGCGGGCGGGGCAGCCGGCGGCGTCGGGACACCGGGGGCGCCGGACTCAACGGCGTTCCGCCGAAGGGAAGTTCGCCGGTGGCGGCCTCGTAGAGGGTGATGCCGAGGCCCCAGACGTCGGTGGCGGCGGTGAGCCGGTCGCCGGCGGCCTGTTCCGGGGCGAGGTAGCCGTTCGTGCCGAGGCCCGGACGGCCCGGGCCCGGCGGGCGGGCGATGCTGAGGTCGAGGACCTTGGCACGGCGGCAGTCGATCACGATGTTGGCAGGCTTGAGGTCGAGGTGCAGCAGGCCTTTGCCGTGCAAGTACCTTACCGCGGAGATGAGTTGTAGCCCGAGCAGGGCCAGGTCGGTGGCAGCCGGGCGGCGCGGCCGCCGGTCGAGCAGGTGGGCGAGGGTCTCGCCGCTGAGGGTCTCCGAGACGGCGTACGGCTGGGGGCGTTCGCCGGTGCCGTAGCCGCGCACCAGGTGGGGGTGGGTGAACTCGGCCAGCCAGCGGCCCTCCTGGAGCAGGCGGGCGCGCAGTTCGCGGTCGCGGCGGTGGTCCGGCCGCAGCACCTTGACGACGCAGCGGCAGTCGCGTTCCTCGCTCCAGGCGTCGTAGACGTCCAGCCAGCCGGTGCGGCAGAGGTGGGCGATCACCCGGTAGCCGGGGGCGATCGGTGTCCCGGCGGGCAGCGGCGACGCAACGGGCTGTGGCCGGGCGGTGGGCAGCGGCCGGGCGGCGGTCATCGGGCGGGCGGCGGTCATCGGGCGGCCTCCGTGCTCATCGGGCGGCCTCCGTCGGGGTCGTGGCCCGGGCGAGCCGGGCGTAGTCGTCGTCACGGGCGAGCAGTTGGCGGTGGCTGCCGGAGGCCACGACCCGGCCTTCGCGCAGCAGGACGATCCGGTCGGCGTTCCGCACGGTCAGCAGGTTGTGCGAGATGATGATCGTCGTCCGGCCGTTCATCAGCCGCCCCAGCGGTTCCAGGATCCGCCGCCCCGACTCCGCGTCGAGACCGGTGGTCGGTTCGTCCAGCAGCAGCACGGGCGCGTCCCGGATCATCGCCCGGGCGATCGCGATCCGCTGGCGCTGGCCGCCCGACAGCAGGCGCCCGCGCTGGCCCACCACCGTGTCGTAGCCGTCCGGCAGCCGACTGACGAACTCGTGGGCGTCGGCGGCCCGGGCGGCGGCCGTGATCCGGGCGTCGGTGGCGTCCGGGCGGCCGTAGGCGATGTTCTCCCGGACGGTGCCGTGGATGACCAGGGTCTCCTGCAGCAGCACCGCGATGTGCTCGCGCAGGTCCGCCAGTGCCAGGTCGCGCAGGTCCGTGCCGTCCAGCCGGACGGCGCCGCGCTCCGGGTCGTAGAAGCGCAGCAGCAGCTTGGCGACCGTCGACTTGCCCGCCCCGCTCTCCCCGACCAGCGCCACCGTCTCGCCCGGTTCGGCGCGGAGGGAGACGTCGCACAGCGCCGCGCGGACCGTGTCCGGGTAGCGGAACCACACCCCGTCGAAGGCCACCGCCCCGCGCACCCGGGCCGGGCGCAGCGGCCTCGGCGGATCGGCCACCTCCGGCCGCTGGTCGAGCAGTTCGATGATCCGCTCGGCGGCGGCCGAGGCCGAGAAGAAGCCGTTGCTGAGCCGCCCGATGCCCTGGATCGGACTGTAGAGCCGGCTCAACAGCGCGACGAAGACGAGGAGTTCGCCGAGGGTGAGGCGGCCGCGGACCAGCTCCCAGGCGCCCAGCCCGAGGACGATCAGCGCGCCGGCCAGCTCCAGCGTTTCCACGATCGGCGCGAACAGGGCGCGCAGCCGGGTCGCCGCCATGGTCGCCCGGAACCGCGCCAGGTTCTCCCGCAGGAACCGCTCCTGCTCCCAGTCCTGCCGGTTGTACGCCTGCACCAGCGCGATGTTGCCCAGCGTCTCCTCCGCGAGGGCGCTGACCGAACCGCTGCGGCGCCGCCGCTCCCGGGACGCGGCCTTCACCCTCGTCGAGAAGCGCCGGGCGGTGATCCAGAACAGCGGGGCGACCACCAGGGCGGTCAGCGTGAGGTCCCAGCGCAGGTAGAACAGCACCCCCAGGAAGACGGCCAGCTCGGCGACGTACGCGACCGCGTCCAGGACGCCCGAGAGCAGGAAGGTCTCGACCGCCTCGACGTCCGCGGTCAGCCGCGACAGTACGTCGCCGAGCCGCCGCCGCTCGAAGAAGCCCAGCGGCAACCCCTGAAGATGCCGGAACACGTCCGTCCGCAGGGCCAGCAGGAAGCGCTCGCTGACCCAGGTGGAGACCGTCTGGTCCGCGAAGTCCAGGCCCCCTGCCAGCAGGGTCAGCCCGGCGTAACCGAGCGCGACCGGCAGGAACAGCCCGAGCCTGCGCGGCACCAGCACGTCGTCGACGACGACCTTGAACAGCCAGACCATGGCCGCGTCGACCAGCGGGCCGAGCAGGACGATCACCACCAGGAGGATCAGCCAGCGCCGTCCCCCTCGGGTGTAGGGCCAGAACCGTCGGAACGTCCGCCGCAGCGAGACAGCCGGCGCCGGGGCGACGACCGGGTCCGCCCGGCCGTCGCCGTCACCGGTGTCGACGGCCGTCAACCGCCGCGGCGACCACACTCGCTCGTCCTAGCCCGGGGACCGGAAGCGGTCCGTCAGCCGTCAATGCCGGTCGTGCTTGTTCTTGCGGCCGTGACGACGGCCGCGGCCGGTCGTGTGGTTGGTGCTCCGGGTCTCCTTGTCGTTCCCGCGATCCTTGCGGGACTGCCGCATCGCCGGCAGGAGGTTGGCGAGGATGCTCATCACTGCCACCTTTCTCTCGGTTCGTCCCCACCGGGAAGTACGGACGAGCGGGTGGGGATGCTCAGCAGGGCGGCGGGGTGCGCGGGCGGCAGGGTGCGCGGGCGGCGTTCGGCGCGGGCTCGGTGCCGCGGACGTCACGGGGCCGTTCCGGTGGGCCCGGAGACCGTTACGAAGCCGATGGGTGACCGTGACGCGGCCGGGCGGGGACCGCGACACGGCCCTCCTACCGTCACTCACGACGCACCGGCCGTACCGGCGCTACAGGGCTCGGCGAGAGCTGCACGAGCCGTACGGGCCGTACCCGGCCGAGGCGTTCGCGAGAACCGCGGTCTCGCCACCGACGCGTCACCGACGCGTTCACCGGAGCCCCGAAGGAGAACCCCCGCCATGAGCAGGACCCGTACCGACCGTTCGCCCGCCCGCCGGCTGCTGGCCGTCTGCGCCCTGACCGGCGCCGCGCTGGTGACCGCCCTCACCGGCGGACAGGCCTGGGCCGACGGCACCCCGCAGCCCGCCCCCGCCGCGCCGAGCGCCGCCCCCGCTGACAACGCACCGGCCGGTGGGGCGGCCGGTGGGGTCCGCCCGAGCGCCGCCCCCGCCAAGCCCGGCCGGCCCGGCCAGCCGTCCGCCGCGCCCGCGGGCGGCGCCCCGGCGGTCGCCACCCCGTCGACCGGGCACGCCCCGGCCGGCTCCCAGCCGCAGGTCCGCGAGGTGCCGAAGGGCGCCGCCCAGGCCGGTGACGGCTCGGGCGCGACCGACGGCAACGGCCTGATGCTGGTCGGTGGCGGCACGGTCGCCGCCGTCGGCGCCGGTGCGCTGGGCTTCGCCCTCATGCGCCGCCGTTCCGGTGCGCGTGGCTGACACCCGTCCCGGGTCCGCCGGGCACCCCGGCGCCCTTCCCCCGCACCCGGCCGGGCGGGGAAGCGGCGCCGGGGCGCCCCCGGCCGCGGGGACCCGCCGTCGGGACGGTCGCGGGCGGCGGCGCGCCTCCCGGCCCGGCCCGAGCCTCCTGCAGCGCAGCGTCTTCGGCACGGCCGGCCTGCTCTGCCTCGCCCTCGGCAGCACCCTGGCACTCTCCGGCCGGGACACCCCGGTGGTACGGATCGAGACCTCCGGCCACGGTCCGGCGGCCACCGCCACCCCCGGCGCCACCACCCCCGTCGGCGCGCCGACCGCCGGTGGGCAGACCCTCGCACCCTCGCCGCCGGCCCGCCTGCTGATCCCCTCCATCGGCGTGGACGCCCCGGTGGCCGACCTCGGCCTGAACGCCGACGGCACCGTCCAGGTGCCCTCGGCCGACCACGCCGACCAGGTCGGCTGGTACCGCAACGGCCCCACCCCGGGCGAGCCCGGCCCCGCCGTCCTGATCGGCCACCTCGACACCAAGCACGGCCCCGCGGTCTTCCAGCGCCTGCCGGAGCTCCACCCGGGCGACCGGATCGGGGTCCGACGGGCGGACGGCCGCACCGTGGACTTCACGGTGCGCAGCCTGCTCCAGGCCGCCAAGGACCACTTCCCGACCGACACGGTCTACGGCGACACCCCCGGGCCCGCGCTCCGGCTGATCACCTGCGGCGGGCGGATCGGCGCGGACGGGCACTGGACGGACAACATCATCGTCCTGGCGGACCCGGCCTGACCGGGCCGGGGCGGGCCCGGTAGAACTGCAGGACGACCACAGGGAGCGACGAACCGGCGCCCGGCCCACCGCGTCCCACTGCGGGACACCGACACCCGTACACCCGACCAGCGGCCCACGACCCACGACCCGCGACCCGCGACCCGCGACCCGCGACCGAGGAGGACGAGCACCGACCGTGGCGCCACCGACCCCGCTCCGCCGCCGCCCCGCCACCGTGCCCGTGGCCGCCCTCGCCGCCCTCGCCGCCCTGACCGCCCTGGGCGTCCTGGCCTTCGGCCGCGCCGCCCCCGGCGGCCTGCGGGACGACGGTCCGCGCCAGGCCGTCGCCCCGCCCAGCCCACCCGCGGTGACCAAGCCGCTCTGGCCCGGCCTGGCCGCCGCGTCGCCGCCGCCCACCACCTCGACCGACTCCGCCGCCCAGGCCCCGCCGCAGCCCGTCCCCGGCCTGACCGTCCCCGGGCACGACCTCGCCGCGGTCGACGTCCGCACCCTCCTCGCCAAGGATCCGGCGGTGAGCGCGGAGGAGCGGCGCGCGCTCGACTCCTGCGCCGACTGCGAGGTGCGGGCCCCCGAGTTCCGCGACCTCACCGGCGACGGGCAGCCCGAGCTGATCACCACCGTCGGCTCCCCCGGCACGCTCGTGCTGCACGTCTACACGCTCGCCGACGACCGGGTCCTGCCGATCCTGCGGGTCCAGGTCCAGCAGGGGTTCAGCGCCGCGACCGTCGACTCCGACCTGTGGCTGTACGAGCCGACCACCTACACCACCCGCACCACCAGCCACTACCGCTGGAACGGTCACCGGCTCACCCTGGTCGAGCGGCAGGTGGAGGGCGTCGGCCTGCTCCAGCCCACCGACCCGGGCGCCGACGGGCCGGCCGTCGCCGGCGCCGACCACGCGCCCCCCGTGGCCCGCCCCACCGCCGGGCCGAAGCAGCCCCCCGCCGGCGGCGGGGCGGCCCCGGCCCCGTACCCCTCGCGAGCCACCCCCCAGCCGTCCGGCCCCGCCGTCTCCGCCGTCTCCCCGGAAGCCAAGCGATGACCACCGCAGCCGTCCCCGCCCAGCCGCACATCCTGCTCGTCGAGGACGACGAGGTGATCCGGGAGGCGACCCGGATGGCCCTGGAGCGCTACGGCTTCCCGGTCACCACCGCCGCCGACGGCCTGGAGGGCCTGGAGGCCTTCCACGCCGTCCGCCCCGACCTGCTCCTGCTGGACGTCATGCTGCCGCTGCTCGACGGGGTCGGCCTCTGCCGGCGGATCCGGGAGGAGAGCCAGCTGCCGATCCTGATGATGTCGGCCCGCACCGACCCGGTGGACGTGGTGTCCGGTCTGGAGGCGGGCGCGGACGACTACGTGGTGAAGCCGTTCGAGAGCGCCGTCCTGGTCGCCCGGATCCGTACGGTGCTGCGCCGCGTCCGGGTGGCCCCGACGGCCGAACCCGAAGCCGCCGCCGACGCCCCCGTCCCCGCTCCCGCTCCCGACGCCCCTTCCCCCGCCACCGTCCCTTCCCCCTCCGTCCGCGACTTCGACGGCCTGCGGGTGGACACCGACAGCATGGAGGTGCGGGTCGACGGCCGCCTCGTCCCGCTCACCCCCACCGAACTGCGGCTGCTGCTGGAGTTCACGGCCGCGCCCGGCATCGTGCTGGAGCGCTCCACGCTGCTGGAACGCGTCTGGGACTACGAGTGGGGCGCCGACACCCGGGTGGTGGACGTCCACGTGCAGCGCCTGCGCGCCAAGATCGGCTCCGGCCGGATCGAGACCGTCCGCGGGTTCGGCTACAAGCTGCGGCGCCCGGCATGACCCTGCGCCGCCAGATCGCCACCGCCGTCGCCGCCATCTCCGTCCTGGTCGCGGTCGCCGTCGGCCTGCTGGTCCACCAGGCGATGATCCGTCAGCACGTCGACCAGGCCCGCACTGCGGCGCTCACCGCCCTCGGTTCCGCCCTGACCGACTACGGCCGCGGCATCGCCGCCCCCGGCGCCGCCCTCGACGACCCGGCCCTCCCCACCCGGCTGCACGACCTCGCCACCGAGGGCCGGCAGGGCTCGCTGCTCGCCACCGACCAGCAGGGCGAGTCGATGTGGGCCGCGGGCCCGGTCCAGGGCGGGGTGCTCTCCGTCCGGGTGGACTTCGCCCAGGACCGCCGCTCGATCGCCGACCTGGACCGGATCATCCTGATCACCGTCGTCGCCGCGGTGTTCACCACCGTGCTGGCCGGCGTGCTGGTCGCCGACCGGATCAGCCGCCGCCTGCGCACCGCCGCCACCGCCGCCCGCGGCATCGCGGCCGGCGGCACCGACACCCGGATCGGCGAACTCGTCGACGGGAAGGACGAGGTCGCCGAACTCGCCGCCGCCGTCGACCTGATGTCCCGCACCCTGCACCGCCGCCTCGCGGACGAGCAGCGCTTCACCGCCGACGTCGCCCACGAACTGCGCACCCCGCTCACCGGCCTGGTCACCGCCGCCGAACTGCTGCCGCCCGGCCGCCCCACCCAACTGGTGCAGAACCGGGTCCAGGCCCTGCGCGCCCTGGTCGAGGACCTCCTGGAGGTCTCCCGCCTGGACGCCGACGTCGAGTCACCCGACCTCTCCGCCGTCCCGCTGGAACGCGCCGTCCGCCGCACCGTCACCCTCACCGGCCTCGACGTCGCCGTCGCGATCGCCGCCGGCCAGGAGGCACCCGAGGTCCGCACCGACCTGCGCCGCCTCGACCGCATCCTCGGCAACCTGCTGCTCAACGCCCACCGCCACGGCGCCGGCCCGGTCGAACTCCACGTCGACGGCCGCCGCATCACCATCCGCGACCACGGCCCCGGCTACCCCGACGACCTCCTCCGGCACGGCCCCCAGCGCTTCCGCACCAACGCCCCCGAACGCGGCCGCGGCCACGGCCTCGGCCTCACCATCGCCACCGGCCACACCCGCGTCATCGGCGCCACCCTCACCTTCACCAACCACCCCGCCGGCGGCGCCCTCGCCACCCTCACCCTCCCCGCCGACTGACCCCGCCAACGACGAAGGGCCGGCCCGATCGTGATCGGGCCGGCCCTTCGGGCGCCGGTCGCATTGCTTCCTACGCGAGCCCCCTGTCGGGTTCGAACCGACGACCCCCGCTTTACAAGAGCGGTGCTCTGGCCAGCTGAGCTAAGGAGGCACGGTGGCCGTCCGCGATGGATCACGGCGGCACCGGGGGCAGTCTACCGGGCCGGGGTGGTGGGGTGGGGGGATATCCGGGGGACGGCCGGGTGGGCGGGCGTGATGGAACCGATGCCGAAAAGCGGGCGGAGGGGGCTGACAAGCGGCGGAAGCGCAGGTAGCGTCGCCGGGAGTCGGCGCGACAGTGGTTCAGACCACTGACGGACCGGCGGAGACGAACGAACCCCCCTTTACTCGGATCGTCCGGCACGTTCCTGCCGGTGAAGGAGAGAACGACCATGGCTTCTGTCACGTACGACCAGGCGACCCGTGTCTACCCCGGGGCGACCAAGCCGTCGGTGGACGCGCTGGACCTGGAGATCGCGGACGGCGAATTCCTCGTGCTCGTCGGCCCCTCGGGCTGCGGCAAGTCGACCAGCCTGCGCATGCTGGCCGGTCTGGAGGACGTCAACAGCGGCGCGATCCGGATCGGCGACCGGGACGTCACCCACCTGCCGCCGAAGGACCGGGACATCGCGATGGTGTTCCAGAACTACGCGCTCTACCCGCACATGACCGTCGCCGAGAACATGGGCTTCGCGCTCAAGATCGCCGGCGTGAACAAGGCGGACATCCGCGTCAAGGTCGAGGAGGCGGCGAAGATCCTCGACCTGACCGACTACCTGGACCGCAAGCCGAAGGCGCTGTCCGGCGGTCAGCGTCAGCGTGTCGCGATGGGCCGGGCGATCGTCCGCCAGCCGCAGGTCTTCCTGATGGACGAGCCGCTGTCGAACCTGGACGCCAAGCTCCGCGTCTCGACCCGTACCCAGATCGCCGGCCTGCAGCGCCGCCTGGGCATCACCACGGTGTACGTCACCCACGACCAGACCGAGGCGCTCACCATGGGCGACCGGGTCGCGGTGCTGAAGGACGGTCTGCTGCAGCAGGTCGACACCCCGCGCAACATGTACGACAAGCCCGCGAACCTGTTCGTGGCCGGCTTCATCGGCTCGCCGGCCATGAACCTGGTCGAGGTGCCGCTGGTGGACGGCGGCGTGAAGTTCGGCGGCTCGGTGGTCAACATCTCCCGCGAGGACCTGGCCGGCGCCCTCACCGACAAGACGGTGACCGTCGGCATCCGCCCCGAGCACTTCCAGATCGTCCCAGCGGGCGGCATCGAAGGCGTCGCGGTGACCGTGAACGTGGTCGAGGAGCTCGGCTCGGACGGCTTCGTCTACGGCACCACCCAGATCGGCGGCGTGGACAAGGACCTGGTCGTCCGCGTGCCCGGCCGCCAGATCCCGGCGCGCGGCGAGACCATCCACGTCGTGCCGACCGCCGAGGAGACCCACGTCTTCTCCACCGGTACCGGAGTCCGCCTCGGCCGCTGACCCCCGGCGCGCAAGCCCCCGCGCGGAGCCCGTCGGACCGTTCCCGGTCCGGCGGGCTCCGTCCGTACACCCCCACGTCAACACGGTGCAGGGACGAACCCGGACACCCTGTCACTCGATGGCGTGACGGAGGGCGATCCGGGCCCTACCCACCGCTACTCTCCTGAGGGTGAAGCAGCTTGTGCGCCGTATCGGCCAGACCGTCGCCCTGACCCTGCCGGTCGTCCTGGTGACCACCGGCACCCTCGCCGTGACCAGGGTCCCGTGGGCCCCACCGACCGGCCTCGACCAGCAGGTCGTGGCGGCGTCCAGCGGCGACGGCGCCGGGATCGGCCGGTCGTCCACCGTCGCCACCAAGACGGACGGGCTCGCCCCGCAGGACTCGCTGCGGGTGGCGCTGCTGGACGAGCTGCGCGCCAAGAACCCTTCCGCCGCGCTGGACCTGCTGGAGCGCTCGATGCGCGAGCAGCCGGCGCTGACGCCGTACTGCACCTCGCTGGCCACCGAGTTGGGCAAGGCGGCGGTGCGCAAGTACCAGGGCGACGTGCAGCGGGCCCGTTCCTTCGCCCGCCCGGTCTGCGACGGCTCCTTCGCGGCCGGCGTCGTCGGCTGACGGCTCCGTTCTCGGCTGATTCCGTCCTCGGCTGACGGTTACGTCGGCTGACGGCGTCGTCGGCCGACGGCTTCCCGGACGAGCGGTCCACCTGAGGCCCCAACCCCCGTCGGGCGCCCTATTGTTCAGGCATGACGACCGCTGACTCCGGCCCCGCCGCCGACCCCGCGTCCCCGCAGCCCCACCAGCCCCGGCCGACCACGACGCCCGTCACCCAGGCCGTGATCCTGGCCGGCGGCCAGGGTTCCCGGCTGCGCCCCTACACGGACGACCGCCCCAAGCCGCTGGTCGAGATCCCGGGCACGGGCACGCCGATCCTCGGCCACCAGCTGGCCTGGCTGGCCGCCGAGGGCGTCACCGACGTCGTGGTGTCCTGCGGCCACCTGGCCGACGTGCTGGAGGAGTGGCTCGACAAGGCCGACCTGCCGCTGCGGGTGCGCACGGTGGTCGAGGCCGAGCCGCTGGGGCGCGGCGGCGGACTCAAGTACGCGGCGAAGGCGCTGCCCCGCCCGGACGAGCCCTGGTACGCCACCAACGGCGACATCTGGACCCGGTTCAGCCTGCGCGACATGGCCGCCTTCCACCACGAGCGGGCCGCCGTCGCGACGCTCGCGCTGGCCCGGCCGCGGATCCCGTGGGGCGCCGTGGAGGCCGACCAGTTCGGCAACGTGCTGGACTTCATCGAGGCCCCGCCCTCGCCCTTCCTGATCAACGCCGGCCTGTACGTGTTCAGCCCGGAGTTCGCCGAGCTGCTGCCGGACGTGGGCGACCACGAGCGCACCACCTTCCCCCAACTCGCCCGCAGCAAGCGGCTCGCCGGGTACCAGCTGCCGCAGGGCGTGTACTGGCGCGCCATCGACACGGCGAAGGACCTCACCGAGGCGGCCAAGGAGCTCGCCGCCTACCGCGACGCCGACTTCCGCGACGCCTCCCGCTGACGGGACACGCCAGCGGCTGACCCCCGGCACGCGAGCGGCCGGGAAGCACGACGGCCGGGTGCTCCCCCACGGAGCACCCGGCCGAAGCGCGTCCGGCGGCCTCAGGTGGCGGTCGGCGTCCCCGGACGGGAGGACTGCCCACCGGACTGCCCGCCGGCGCCGCCACCGGTCTGGTCGCCCGACAGCCCGGCCAGCGGGCCGCTGCCGAGCACCGGCCCGCTGCCCAGCACCCCGCCGAGCAGCCCGGAGCCGCTGCTCGGGCTCGGCTTGGGCGCGGTGCCCGAGCCGCCGGGGGCCGGGCTCCGCTGGGCGGGCGCGGAGCCGGAGCCGGCGGGCGGGGCGGCGGGCGCCGGGGAGGCGCCGCCGGTCTCGGCCTTGCCGGAGTGCTTGCCGCTGGGCGTGGCACCGGCCGACTTGGCGGGGGCCGTGGAGGGCGTGGCCGCGCTCGGCGTCGGGGTGGCCGGGCGGGGGGCGGCGGGCTGGGGCTGGGTGGACGCGCCCTGGCCGCCGGGGGCGCCGGACGGGCTGCCGGACGGCCAGACCGGGGTGCCGTAGTCGCCGGCCGGGCGGCCGGGTGCCTGGTGCGGACGGGCGCCGGTGCGGACGGCCGCGCCGAGCATCGAGCCGAGCAGCAGGGTGAGGCCGACCACGACGGTGGTGACGACCGCGCCGCGGCGCAGCACCCGGCGGCGCAGGGCGCCGGGCGCGCCCGTGCCGATCCGGCGCCAGGCCTCCAGGTTGAGCCGCCCGTCGAGCGAGGCGAAGGGCGCCCCGGCGATCAGCAGCGGACTCCAGGCCGCGAGGAAGATCAGGTCCGGGGTGTCGTAGACCGGGACGGCCCGCCAGCTGACGGTGAACAGCAGCGCGGCGGAGAGCAGCATGGCCGCCCCGGCGGCGAGCCGCTGCCACAGGCCGAGGACGGTCAGCACGCCGACCACGATCTCGGTGAAGGACACCACCAGGCCGGAGCCGACGGGGTGGGCCATCGCGAAGCCGAGCAGCGGCTCGGCGACCTTCCACGGATGCAGCGAGGAGAGCCACCGCATCATGGAGCCGCGCTCGCCGCCGTCGAAGTACACCGGGTCGCAGAGCTTGCTGAACCCGGCGTAGACGGAGAGCGAGCCGAGCACCGCGCGCAGCGGAAGCAGGACCAGGCCGAGGTCGACCCGGCGGCCGGGGTACCAGGCCTGCTTGCCGTCGGCGTCGGTGGCGGAGACCTCGGGCAGTTCGCCGCTGGGTGTCCAGCCGTGCGGCCGGCCGACCGGGCCGACGCCGGCGTCGGTGGCGGTGCCGCTGCCCCCGCGGGGCTGGCGGGGGACGGTCCGGGCGCCCGCGTAGGCGGGCAGCACCTGGGTGTCGGCCTCGTCGAGGTCGACGCCCGCGGGGGCGCCGTTGGTCCGTACCGCTTCCAGCAGCCGGGTGGCCGCGAGGTCGCCGGGGGCCGCCTGTCCGGTCCAGGTGACGGCGGTGACCCGGCCCTTGCGGCGCGGCGCGCCGCCGCCGGCCCCGGCCAGCGCCGGGACGGCGGAGGCGGGCACGACGACCTGCGGGGTGACCAGCGGACGGCGGATCAGGCCCTGACTGGCGTAGGGGTCGCCGAACGCGGCGCCGGTGGACAGCAGTCCGGCCGGGGCCTCGATCAACGGCGACACCGGGGTGCCGAGCCGGAGCCGGAAGCTCGCCTGGGTGCTGCTGAGACGCGCGGGGTCCGACGGCACCTTGACGGTGTCGATCCCGGGGCCCGCCTCTATCCCGGTGCTGCCGCCGCCGAACAGGGGGCGCCGAGGTGTTCTGGTGTCCACGTCCACGCCCGTCTAACCGGGTGACGGCCGCTTAGGACACTCTCCCGAGTGGATGTCCGGCGCATACTTGAAGTGATCATGAGAAAAGCGATCGGACCCGGTCGGGCCCGATCGCTTTTCACTCGGATCGCGGAGAATTCAGAAGATCTCCTGCGGACGGGGGTCCGTCCGTGCTCAGCGCTTGGCGCGCAGTCGGGCGGCCTCGTACAGCACGATGCCCGCCGCGACGCCGGCGTTCAGCGACTCGGTCAGACCGCTCATCGGGATCCGCACCCGCATGTCGCAGGTCTCCGAGACCAGTCGGGACAGGCCCTTGCCCTCGCTGCCCGCGACGATCACGACCGGGCCGGTCAGCAGCTCCAGGTCGCCCAGCTCGGCCTCGCCGTCGGCGGCCAGGCCGACGACCATCAGGCCGGCCTTCTGGTAGGCCTCCAGGGTGCGGGTCAGGTTGGTGGCACGGGCGACGGGCAGCCGGGCCGCGGCACCGGAGGAGGTCTTCCAGGCGCCGGCGGTCATGCCGGCCGCGCGGCGCTCGGGGATGACCACGCCGTGCGCTCCGAAGGCGGCGGCGGAGCGGACCACGGCGCCGAGGTTGCGCGAGTCGGTGACCCCGTCCAGGGCGATGATCAGCGCGTCCTGGCCGGCGTCGGAGGCCTCGACGAGCAGGTCGTCGGGGTGGGCGTACTCGTACGGCGGGACCTGCAGCACCAGGCCCTGGTGGTTCATGCCGCCGGTCATCTGGTCCAGCTGCGGGCGCGGGGCCTCCATCAGCGGGATGCCGCGCTCGTTGGCGGCCTGGAAGGCGTCGCGCACGCGGTCGTCGGTGTCGATGAACTGCTGGACGTACAGCGCGTTGGCCGGCACGTCGCCCTGGAGCGCCTCGACCACCGAGTTGCGGCCGAAGACCAGCTCGGCGCTGCCCGCGCCGCCGCGGCCGCCGCGGCCGCCGGCCCCGGCCCGGCGCATGCCGGCCCGGGCCTTGGCGTCCCGCTCGCGCTTGATCGCGGCGTTGGCGGCCCGCTGCTTGGGGTGGCCCTTGCGCTCCTCGCCGGGCGGGGTCGGGCCCTTGCCCTGCAGCGCCTTCCGGCTGTGCCCGCCGGTACCGACAGCGGCCCCCTTCTTCGACCCGGGGTTGCGGCGGTTCCTGCGCTGGCTGTTGCCGGCCATGGCTGTACTTCCTGTCTGTCCGGCATGCCCGGCCGCTCCGCTCGGTGCGGCGGCGGCCGTCGGCATGCGCTACGTCATGCGGGAGGGCCGCACCGGTCCGGTACGGCCCACCCATCACCCCGATCGTCAGATGGGGTTACTGGCTGTTGATCGTCCAGCGCGGGCCGGACGGGGTGTCCTCGATCACCAACCCGGCCAGGCCGAGCTGGTCGCGGATGGCGTCCGCGGTGGCGAAGTCCTTGCGCTGACGCGCCGCCTGCCGCTGGTCCAGGACCAGACGGACCAGCGAGTCGACCACGCCGTGGAGGTCCTCGCCGCGCTCCGTCCCGGCCCAGTGCGGGTCGAGCGGGTCGAGTCCCAGTACACCGAGCATCGCACGGACCTCGCCCAGTCGCGCCACCACGCTCTCCTTGTCGTCCGCGTTCAGGGCGCTGTTGCCCTGGCGGACGGCGGTGTGCACGACGGCCAGCGCCTGCGGGACGCCGAAGTCGTCGTCCATCGCCTCGGCGAAGGCCGGCGGCACCTCGGGCGCCGCGTCGACCGTGCCGCAGCGCTCCACGGCCCGCTGGATGAAGCCCTCGATCCGGCCGAAGCCGGCCTCGGCCTCGCGCAGCGCGTCCTCGCTGTACTCGATCATCGAGCGGTAGTGCGCGGCGCCCAGGTAGTAGCGGAGCACGATCGGCCGCCAGTGCCGCACCATCTCCGCGACCAGCACGGAGTTGCCGAGCGACTTGCTCATCTTCTCGCCGGCCATGGTGACCCAGGCATTGTGCACCCAGAAGGCGGCGAAGTCGTCGCCGTAGGCCTTGGACTGGGCGATCTCGTTCTCGTGGTGCGGGAAGATCAGGTCCAGCCCGCCGCCGTGGATGTCGAAGGCCGGGCCCAGGTACTTGTGGGCCATCGCCGAGCACTCCAGGTGCCAGCCCGGACGGCCGCGGCCCCACGGGGTCTCCCAGCTCGGCTCGCCCGGCTTGGCGGCCTTCCACATCGCGAAGTCGCGCTGGTCGCGCTTGCCGGTCTCGCCCTCGCTCTCGGGCTGGCGCAGGTCGGCGAGCTTCTGGTTGGAGAGCGCGAGGTAGTCGGGGTACGACTTCACGTCGAAGTAGACGTTGCCGTCGACCGCGTAGGCGTGGCCCTTCTCGATGAGCCCCTGCATCATCTCGATCATCTCGGGGATGTGCCCGGTGGCCCGCGGCTCGACGGTCGGCGGCAGGCAGCCCAGCGCGCTGTAACCGTCGTTGAAGGCCCGCTCGTTCTCGTAGGCGATCTGCCACCACGGGGTGCCGAGCTCGCGCTCCTTGGCGATCACCTTGTCGTCGATGTCGGTGACGTTGCGGGCGAAGGTCACCTGGTAGCCGCGGTAGGCGAACCACCGCTGCATGATGTCGAAGTTGAGCCCGGACCGGATGTGCCCGATGTGTGGCGCCGACTGGACGGTAGCGCCGCACAGGTAGATCGAGACACAACCCGGTACAAGCGGGACGAAGTCGCGTACCTGGCGGGTGCTGGTGTCGTACAGACGAATGCTCACAGCGTCAAGCGTAGTGGGCGGTGGGGGGTGCCCCGCGACATTAACCGGGAACGGGCCGGGCATTCCCCGGGAGCGGCGGGACCCGCCGCCCGGGGAATCGCGGTTCGGCCGGGTCGGTCAGATGCTGCCGACCACCTTGCGCGGCGTGAGCCGGACGACCACCCGGACGTCCTCCGGGCCGTCGAACAGGTACTCCTGCTCGCCGCGGTACTTGAAGCCCAGCTCGTTGATCAGCTCCCGGCCGCCCTCGGTGGTCATCGTCACCGCACCGCGGACCTCCAGGTACTCGTACGGGTTCTCCGGCGGGTTGATCACGATCGAGACGCGCGGGTCCTTCACCAGGTTGAGGTGCTTGCGGCGGCCCTCGACGGTGGAGAACAGGATGTCCTCGCCGTCCCGCTTGACCCAGACCACCGACGACTGGGGACTGCCGTCCGGCTGGATCGTGGAGACCACGGCGAAGCTCTTGCCGTCGACCAACGCCTTGGCGCGGTCGGAGAGTTGGGAAGTCATCGGGAACCTCTTCTCGTCGGCGGCGGTACGGCCCGGGGGCGAGCTCCGCACGGGCCCGGACCGAACACTACCGATCCGGACCCCTGCGACATCCGGTGAACACCCGTCAGCAGCGGTCTATTTCAAGCCGACCGGGCGACCCGCGGCGGACGGACGGATCAACGCCGTTCGTACACCAGGGCGGTGGCGATCGCCGCCAGCCCCTCGGCCCGGCCGGTCAGGCCCAGGCCGTCGGTGGTGGTGCCGGAGACCGAGACCGGCGCGCCCGCCGCCTCCGACAGCGCGGCCTGGGCCTCGGCCCGCCGCTTGCCGATCTTCGGCCGGACGCCGATCACCTGGACCGAGATGTTGCCGATCTCGAAGCCGGCCTCGCGCACCAGCCGGGCCGCCTCGCCGAGCAGCTTCACCCCGGAGGCGCCGGACCACTCCGGGCGGTCGGTGCCGAAGTGGGCGCCCAGGTCACCGATCCCGGCGGCCGAGAAGAGCGCGTCGCAGGAGGCGTGCGCGGCCACGTCGGCGTCCGAGTGCCCGGCCAGTCCGACCCCGGCATCCGGCCACTCCAGCCCGGCGACCCAGAGCGGGCGGCCGGCCTCGAAGGCGTGCACATCGGTGCCGATCCCCACCCGGGGGATCAGGGGCTCAGTAGGCATCGGCGGCCCTCCGGCGGGCGAGTACGGCCTCGGCGAGCACGAGGTCCAACGGACGGGTCACCTTGAACGCCTCCTCGTGGCCGGGCACCACGACGACCGTGCCGCCGTAGCGCTCCACCAGTCCGGCGTCGTCGGTGACGGGCACCGCGTCGGCGCCGCCGGCGGCCTCCTCGGCCAGCGCCTTGGCGTGCACCTCGACCAGCGCGGCCCGGTCGAAGCCCTGCGGGGTCTGCACCGCGCGCAGGGTGGCCCGCTCGGGCGTGTCGAGCACCGGCTCGGGGTGGCCCGGGTTCGGCTCGACCCGCTTCACGGTGTCGGCCAACGGCACCGCGGGCACCACCGCCGGCGCCCCGGCCCGGACGGCGGCCGCGACGGCGTCCACCACCTCGACCGGGACGAGCGGGCGGGCCGCGTCGTGCACCAGGACGATCCCGACGTCCTCCGGGATCGCGGCCAGGCCGAGCCGGACCGACTCCTGGCGGGTCGCGCCGCCGGCCACCACCCGGATGTCCTTGCCGTCCAGCCCGTGGCTGTCCAGCAGGGCGACCACCTCGGCCACCCCGTCGGCGGGCGCGGCGACCACGACCAGGCCGACCGCCCGGCTGCGGGCGAGGGCCCGGACGGCGTGCACCAGGAGCGGCACCCCGCCCAGTTCCCGCAGGGCCTTCGGGGCGCCGGGCCCCAACCGCTCACCGCGTCCGGCGGCGGGCACCACTGCTGCTGCGACTGCTGCTGCGGTGTTCAGGTTTCACTCCTTCGGCGAAGTGGGTATGGCCTTGGCGTGCCCGGCGGGCGCGGGGCCCCTTCCGAAGAACCACTGGTCCACTGCCCGCCGCACAACTGCGCAGAAACGGTCTTGCAGGCCTGGACCGGCTCGGGTGGGGGGCATCGTCCGGACACGCCTCAGCGCCCGGAGTGCCACTGCACCACCCCCGGACGGTTCGTCCTGGGAGCGGCACGCCGGCACCGGGCGCTGTGGGCGATTTGGGCGGGAGCCCGACCGCACTACGAGGCGAGCACCTCGTCGAGCAGCGTCTCCGCCTTGTCCTCGTTGGTGTTCTCCGCCAGCGCGAGTTCGCTGACGAGGATCTGGCGCGCCTTCGCGAGCATGCGCTTCTCGCCGGCCGAGAGGCCGCGCTCGCGCTCGCGACGCCAGAGGTCGCGCACGACCTCGGCGACCTTGATAACGTCGCCCGAGGCGAGCTTCTCCAGGTTCGCCTTGTAGCGACGGGACCAGTTGGTCGGTTCTTCGGTGTACGGTGCGCGGAGCACCTCGAAGACCCGGTCCAGACCCTCCTGGCCGACCACATCGCGCACGCCGACGAACTCCGCGTTCTCGGCGGGCACGCGGAGCGTCAGGTCTCCCTGCTGCACCTTGAGCACCAGGTAGGTCTTGTCCACACCTTTGATCTGGCGAATTTCGATGGCCTCGATCAGCGCGGCCCCGTGATGGGGGTAGACCACCGTGTCGCCAACCTTGAACGTCATGTGACAGGACCCCTTCCGTGGCTTTCCAGAATAACACGCTTCGCGGCGCACCCGAAGGGCGTTTTCGCAGGTCAGGGCCGGTCCCGGGGCTTGACAAGGACCCCCGCGACGTGCTGCGACCGATGTTCGAGAGGGGCTTCCCGCAGGTCGGAGGCGGTTCCGAGGTCCGGCGAAACCCTTGCGCAACACCCCCGCAACCATGATTGGATCTTGAGCTTTCGCCCCGTTCCGGGTCGTGACCCGATCGTTATTCGATCTTGGTCGAAGCTTGTCCCGCTGGTGACCGGTTCATGCCATGGGTACCGCCGGACGGCCCCCGCGCGGCCCCGGGAGTGCGACACGGGGACCACCCCGTGAGGAGCGCATAAGTGAGGTCGATAATCTGAGACCTGACCTGTCGACACGTGACCTAGGAGTAGCCGCCGCATGAGCCGCAGCCTTCGACGCGGCAGCATCGCCGCCATCGCCGCCCTCGCCATCGCCTCGCTGTCCTCCTGCGCAGCCAGCAACACGCCGGACACCCTGCAGATCAAGCCGGACAACGCGGCGGCGACCCTTGGGACGAACCTTCGACTGAACAACATCGTGATCGTCACCGGGGTCGGCACCTCGGGTGACTACACGGGCCCCGCCAACGTGGTCGTGAACATCTCCAACACCGCCACCACGCCGGCCGAGCTGCAGTCGATCACCGTCGGCAACGCTTCCGCCACCTTCGCGGACGCGGCGGGTGCTCCGCAGTCCAGCATCGTCATCCCGGCCGGCAGCTCGGTCGCGATCGGCGGCCAGGGCAACCCGTCCGCCTTGGTGAGCGCGGCGACCGTCCACGTCGGCGGCTTCGCCAACACCACCTTCACCTTCAAGGACGGCCAGAAGGTCGACGCCCAGGCCGGCGTCAACCCGGACTCGGACAAGGGCCTGTACCAGGGCTTCGGTCCGACCCCGGCGGCCACGCCCTCCAAGAGCGCCTCCCCCGCCGCCACCGCCCCCGGCGCCCCGGCCACCCCGGCCGCCGGCACCACGCCGAGCGCCCCGGCCACCCCCGCCACCGGTGCCGGCACGGCGGCCACCCCGGGTGCCCCGACCGCCCCGGCCACCGGCACCACCGCGCCGGCCGCCCACTGACGCGGCGCGCCCCTGACCGGGCGCACCCCTGAGGCAGTGCGCGAAAGCCTCCCGCAGGCCCTTCCCGGGCCCGCGGGAGGCTTTCATGTGCCCCCGCGCGGGCCCACGTGGCCGCGCGGGAACGCGGAAGGCCCCTGCCGGCAGGGGCCTTCCGTGTCTTCGTCCGCGTCTTCGTCCGCGCGGGCCCGCGGTTTACGGCTCGAACTTGTAGCCCAGGCCGCGGACCGTGACCAGGTAGCGCGGAGCGCCCGGGTCGGGCTCGATCTTCGCCCGCAGGCGCTTCACGTGGACGTCCAGGGTCTTGGTGTCGCCGACGTAGTCCGCGCCCCAGACCCGGTCGATCAGCTGCATGCGGGTGAGCACCCGGCCCGCGTTGCGCAGCAGCATCTCCAGCAGGTCGAACTCCTTGAGCGGCAGGTCGACCTTGGCGCCGTCCACCGTCACCACGTGCCGGTCCACGTCCATCCGGACCGGGCCCGCCTCCAGGGCGCCCGGGCCGCCGCCGTTGTCGCCCGCGCCGCCGTCCTCGCCGCGGCGGCGCAGCACCGCGCGGATCCGGGCGACCAGCTCCCGGGTGGAGTACGGCTTGGTGACGTAGTCGTCAGCGCCTATCTCCAGCCCGACGACCTTGTCGATCTCGCTGTCCTTGGCGGTCACCATGATCACCGGCACGTTGGAGCGCACCCGGAGCTGGCGGCAGACCTCGGTGCCCGGCAGGCCCGGGAGCATCAGGTCGAGCAGGACGAGGTCGGCACCGTTGCGTTCGAACTGCTCCAGGGCGTCGGGGCCGGTCGCGGCGACGGCCACCTCGAAGCCCTCCTTGCGGAGCATGTACGAGAGGGCGTCGCTGAACGACTCCTCGTCCTCGACCACCAGTACTCGGGTCACGATCAGGCCTCCGGGGCAAGCTGGGTTGTCTTTGACAGGGGTTGTTCCCGCTCCCCGGCGGGGAGCGAACGGGCCGCACGCTCGGTGCGGTCCGTGGTGAGGGTCCGGGGTGCCGCGGCGGGTCCGGCGGGGTCGGCGCCGGGCTCGTCGCGGGGGGTGCGGTGGTTCGGCTCGGCGGCGGCCTGGTCGTCGACCCGGTCCAGGTCGTCGTCCACGTCGTCGAGGTCGTCGAGGTCGTCCACGTCGTCGAGGTCGTCGGCGGCGGGGGCCTGGCCGGCGGGCAGGCGGATGGTGAAGGTCGACCCCTGGCCCTCCACGCTCCACACCGAGACGGTGCCGCCGTGCGAGGCGGCCACGTGCTTGACGATGGACAGGCCGAGGCCGGTGCCGCCGGTCTGCCGGGAGCGGGCCGGGTCGACCCGGTAGAAGCGCTCGAAGACCCGCTCGCGGTCCTTCTCCGAGATGCCGATGCCCTGGTCGGTGACCGAGATCTCGATCAGCTCGCCGTCCGCCTCGCCGAGCGCGGCGGCGCTGGAGATCCGGCGGGTGGCGATGGCCACCCGGGTGCGGGGCGGGCTGTAGTTGACGGCGTTCTCCACCAGGTTGCCGAGCGCCGCGGCGAGCTGGCCCCGGTTGCCGTGCAGGTAGAGCCCGGCGATCCCGCCGGCCGCGATGAGGATCTGCTTGGCGGCGGCCTGCTGGCGGCAGCGGTCGATCGCCTCGGCGATCAGCTCGTCCACCGCGACCGGCTCCGGGTCGACCATCAGCCGGTCGTCCTGGACCCGGGAGAGGTCGATGATCTCCTGCACCAGGCTGGCCAGGCGGGTCGCCTCGACCTGCATCCGGCCGGCGAAGCGCTGCACCGCCTCCGGGTCGTCGGACGCGTCGGCGACCGCCTCGGAGAGCAGCGACAGGGCGCCGACCGGGGTCTTGAGCTCGTGGCTGACGTTGGCCACGAAGTCCCGGCGGACGGCCTCCACCCGTCGGCGCTCGGTCTGGTCCTCGACCAGCACCAGCACCAGCCGGGAGCCCAGCGGGGCGACCCGGACGGAGACCGCGAGCGGCTCGGCCGCGCGGGCCGCGCCGGGGCGGGGCACCTCCAGCTCCACCTGGCGGATCTCGCCGTCCCGGCGGGTGGCCCGGGCCAGCGCGAGCATCTGATCCACGGCGACCGCGCCACCGCGGACCAGCCCCATCGCGTACGCCGCCGAGCTGGCCTTGACCACCTCGTCGCCCTCGCCCAGCACGATCGCGCACGACCGGAGCACGGAGAGCACGGTGTCGACCCCCGGCGGCAGCGGGGGTTCCGGGGTGCCGGTGCCCAGCGCCTGGTGCCGGCCGTAGTGCTTTCCGCCTGCGTACTTGCCCTTGGCCTGCTCGCGCTCGCTCCAGCGGAAGGCGATGGAGGCGGTGAGGCCTACGCCGAGCCCGGCTATGGCACAGGCAGCGGCAGCGGCCACATTCACGTCCATGTGGCCAGCGTAAGCGCACGGCCTGGTCACTCCCCAAGGGCTGGATCAAGGCATCCACCACGCGTTGCCGAGAATTCACCTCCACGTAGCTGCCGATTCACCGCACCGGTCGTGCATCGTCGCCCGAACGGCACAGAGTTGGCCATGCAGCCCGTGTGGGAGAGATCGGTGCGCCGAACAGCGGTCACGGTCTCGGGTGTGCGCGTACCATTCGCGCCACCAGCAGCGGTCGCCCGAACGCCGGAACGACGGTCGGACGGGCTGACCGGTCGGCACCGCCACCGACACAGCTACTGAGGAGAGAACATGCGCGACGCGTACCACGAGGAACTCGATGCGATCGGCGACAGCCTGGTCGAGATGGCCCGGCTGGTCGGTTCGGCCCTGGGCCGGGCCACCACCGCACTCCTCGACGCGGACCTGGCGCTGGCCGAGAGCGTGATCGCCGCCGACGAGAAGGTCAACGAGCTCCACCACGAGCTGGAGAACCGCGCCATCGACCTGCTCGCCCGGCAGCAGCCCGTCGCCACCGACCTGCGCATCGTGGTCACGTCGCTGCGGATGAGCGCCGACCTGGAGCGCTGCGGGGACCTCGCCCGGCACGTCGCCAAGGTCGCGCGGATGCGCTACCCCGACTCGGCGGTGCCCGCCGACCTGCACTCCACCGTCCTGGAGATGGGCCAGCTCGCCCAGCGCCTGGTCGCCAAGGTGGGCCTGGTGATCGCCACCAAGGACGTCGACAAGGCCCTGGAGATGGAGCAGGACGACGACCGGATCGACGCCCTGCACCGCGAACTGCTGTCGCACCTGATCGACGAGCGCTGGCACCACGGCATCGAGACCGCCGTCGACATCACCCTGGTCGGCCGCTACTACGAGCGCTTCGCGGACCACGCGGTGTCCGTCGCCAAGCGCGTCGTGTACCTCGTGACCGGCGAGCACGTGGCCGAGTTCGTGGCCGCCACCGAGGCGGCCGGGGCTGCCGGGGCGGAATGAGGGCTGCTCACCCCCAAGGGTGAGTAAACCCGTGGCGGGGGTGGTGCGGGTGCACGGATTTCCGGGCGTCCCACCACTGCGCGCCTGTTGACGCTCCCTCCGAACGGCCGCTTCACTCGACGGTGGGGGCACCGGAGTGCGCCCGTCACTAGGAGGGAAGAGCTCGATGAAGGCCAACCCGACCCGACCGGCATCCGCCCACCACACCGTCGAGCCACCCGCCCCGAAGCTGCTGCCCGTCCTCGCCGCCGGTTGCGGCTGCGGCCCGGGCTGCGGCTGCGGCTGCCAGTCCGGCGCGCCCTGCCAGTGCGGCGGCGCCGACGGCGGCTGCTGCGGCGGCCACTGAGGCCGGACGGGCCGCCGCGCAAGCGCCACACCCGGGGCCCCGGGGTGCACGGTCGTGCACCCCGGGGCCCCGTTGCGTCGGGCGGGTCGGGCGGGTCGGGGGGGGGGGGGGGGGGGGCGGGGGCGGGGGGGGCGGGCGGGGGGGGCGGCGGGGCGGGGGGTGTGGGGGGGGGGGGGGGGGGCGGCGGCGCCGCCCCCCACGGGGCCGCGGCGGCC
>NZ_JBEOSP010000028.1:0-118624 GCF_040303105.1 Kitasatospora sp. NPDC096128
GGCGCCGTTGGCGGTCTGAAAATCACCCGTCACGCCCCTCTCCGCACCCACCCCCTCCACCGCCCCCTCCCGCAGCGCGTCCCTCTCGCCTGGGGTGGGGAGGGGGGAGGGGGTGGTGGGGGTGGGTGGGTTGGTGCGGGTGGGTGGTGCGGGTGGGTGGTGCGGGTTGGGGGTGGGGTCTGGTGGGTTCGGGATACTGGGGGCATGAGGCTGACGGAGTTCTGGCGACGGATGTACGCGCACTTCGGGGAGGGGTACGCGGAGTCGTTCGCGTCCGATCACGTGATGAGTGAGTTGGGTGGGCGGACGGTGCGCCAGGCGTTGGAGGCGGGGTGGGAGGCCAAGGACGTGTGGCGGGTGGTGTGTGAGACCCAGGGGGTCTCGGCGCAGTTGCGCTGAGCGGCTGTCGTGGGGCGGGTGGGACAGACTGTCCGGGTGACTACGAGTGGAGAGCAGAAGAGCCGGGGCGAGGGGGAGCGGACGGGCGGCGGGACGCTGTGGGGTGGGATGCCGCCCTGGTTGCCCCGGGCGATGGTGCTGTTCCTGGTGTTGGTGGGGCTGTTCCAGCTCGCCGACTGGGCCTTCCGGCAGTTGATCGATCTGTTCGTGATGTTGTTGGTGGCCTTCTTCCTGTCGCTGGCGCTGGAGCCGGCCGTGGACCGGATGGCGGCGCGCGGGGTGCGCCGGGGGGTGGGCACCTTCCTGGTGTTCGTCGCGGTCGGGGTGGCAGTGGTCGGGTTCCTGGCGGCGCTCGGGACCTTGTTGGTGGATCAGGTGGCGAAGATCGCGGGGGACCTGCCGCACCTGGTGGACAACCTGATCGGGTGGGTCAACCGGACCTTCCATCAGGACCTCTCGCTGGGTGAGCTGCAGAAGAAGCTGCTCAAGGACTCCGGCACGATCGAGAACTACGCCCAGCAGGCGGCCGACAACGTGTTGGGTGTCTCGTCCACCGTGCTCGGGGGGCTCTTCCAGACCTTCACGGTCGGGCTGTTCACCTTCTACTTCACCGCCGAGGGACCGCGGGTCCGCCGGACTGTGTGTTCGCTGCTGCCGCCCGCCAAGCAGGGCGAGGTGCTGCGGGCCTGGGAGATCGCGCTGGCCAAGACCGGCGGCTACCTGTACTCGCGGGCGGTGCTGGCGGTGGTGTCGGCGGCCGGGCACTGGCTGATGTTCGTGCTGATCGACCTGCCGTACTCGGCGGCGCTGGCGATCTGGGTCGGCGTCATGTCGCAGTTCGTGCCGACCATCGGGACGTACCTGGCGGGTGCCCTGCCGGTGCTGGTGGCGCTCACGGTGCAGCCGGTGGACGCGCTGTGGGTGCTGGTCTTCACGGTGGTCTACCAGCAGGTGGAGAACTACGTGCTGCATCCGAGGATCACCGCCCGGACGGTGGACGTGCACCCGGCGGTGGCCTTCGGCGCGGTGATCGCGGGGGCGGCGCTGCTGGGGGCGGTGGGTGCGCTGATCGCGATCCCGGCGGCGGCGACGCTGCAGGGCTTCGTCGGGACGTACGTGCGGCGGTACGAGGTGGCCACCGATCCGCGGATCGACCGGGGGGAGCAGCGGCGGGCGCGGCGGGAGCTGCGTCGGGAGGCGGCCCGGCGGCTGCGGCGGATGGTGGGTGGGGACGGGGAGTGATGGTGGGGCGGGGGTGACGGGGCGGGGCGGGTGGTCGGGGGACTGCCCGCCCTGCGGTGTGTTCGGACCTCGGGGCTTGAATCGAACAGATGTTCTTTGTACTCTCCGGCGTGGAGTTTTCCACAGGGCGAGCCGGGTGGGGCTCGTTTGTCAGTGGGACGCGCTAGCGTCGAGGACGATGAAGCGCACAGCACAGAACCCGAGGGAAAAAGCCATGGCAGGTACGGACAAGGAGAAGGCCCTCGAGGCCGCGCTCGCCCAGATCGAGCGGCAGTTCGGCAAGGGCTCGGTGATGCGCCTCGGTGAGAAGGCGAACGAGCCGGTCGAGGTGATCTCCACCGGGTCGACGGCCCTGGATGTCGCCCTCGGTGTCGGCGGCATCCCGCGCGGCCGGGTGGTCGAGATCTACGGCCCCGAGTCCTCCGGTAAGACCACCCTGACGCTGCACCTGGCGGCCAACGCGCAGCGGGCCGGCGGCACGGTCGCCTTCGTCGACGCGGAGCACGCGCTCGACCCCGAGTACGCCAAGAAGCTCGGCGTGGACACCGACGCCCTGCTGGTCAGCCAGCCGGACACCGGTGAGCAGGCCCTGGAGATCACCGACATGCTGATCCGCTCCGGCGCGATCGACCTGGTGATCATCGACTCGGTCGCGGCCCTTGTCCCGCGCGCCGAGATCGAGGGCGAGATGGGTGACTCGCACGTCGGTCTGCAGGCCCGTCTGATGAGCCAGGCGCTGCGCAAGATCGCCGGTGCGCTGAACCAGTCGAACACCACCGCGATCTTCATCAACCAGCTGCGCGAGAAGATCGGCGTCATGTTCGGCTCGCCGGAGACCACGACCGGTGGCCGGGCGCTCAAGTTCTACGCCTCGGTCCGACTGGACATCCGCCGGATCGAGACCCTGAAGGACGGCACCGAGGCGGTCGGTAACCGTACCCGTGTCAAGGTCGTCAAGAACAAGGTCGCCGCGCCGTTCAAGCAGGCCGAGTTCGACATCCTGTACGGCATCGGCATCAGCCGCGAGGGTGGCCTGATCGACATGGGCGTCGAGCACGGCTTCATCCGCAAGTCCGGCGCCTGGTACACCTACGAGGGCGACCAGCTGGGCCAGGGCAAGGAGAACGCCCGTAACTTCCTGCGGGACAACCCGCAGCTCGCCGACGAGATCGAGCGGAAGATCAAGGGCAAGCTCGGCATCGGCCCGAAGACCGAGGAGCCGGCCGAGGGCGAGCCGGAGGCCGCGGCGGCCGACGGCGCTGCCAAGCCGATCACCGCGACCGCAGCCAAGACGGCCGCGGCGAAGAAGACGGCGGCTGCCAAGGCCTGAGCTGTTGACGGAGTACGACATGGTGGGCGGCGGTCCGGCCGGGCCGGAGGACGACGACTACGGGCCGCCGGAGTGGTTCGCGGCGGTTGCTGAGGAGCCGGAGCCGGGTTCCGGGCAGCCGGTCGAGGGGCTTGGGCTGGTTTCGGCCTCCGAGCTGCCTGCCGGTCGGCGTCGGCGTCGTTCGGCGTTGGCGGACGCGGACGGGTGGCGGAGTGGGTCCGGGGCGGTCGGTCACGGGGGTGTGGCCGCCCCGGCGGCCCGGGCGCGGCGTGGCGAGGGCCGGTCGGCGGACGGGGGCGTCGGCCGTGGTGCCCGGAAGCGGGTCGAGGAGCAGGGCGATCCGGAGAACCGGGCCAGGGATATCTGCCTGCGGTTGCTGACCGGCGCGGCCAGGAGTCGCAAGCAGCTCGCCGACGCGCTGCGCAAGCGGGAGATCCCGGAGGACGTCGCCGAGCAGGTGCTCACCCGGCTGGAGGAGGTCGGGCTGATCGATGACGCGGCCTTCGCCGCGGCCTGGGTGGAGTCCCGGCACGCCGTCCGGGGGCTGTCCCGGCGGGCGCTGGCCCAGGAGCTGCGCACCAAGGGTGTCGCCGCCGACCTGGTCGAGCAGGCCCTCGTCCAGGTCGACCACGATGACGAGGAGGAGGCGGCCCGGGCGCTGGTCGAGCGCAAGCTGCGGTCCACCCGGGGGCTGGACCCGCAGGTCCGCACCCGGCGGCTGGTCGGCGTGCTGGCCCGGCGAGGGTACTCCGAGGGGCTGGCCTTCCGGGTGGTGCGCGCCGCGCTGGAGGACGAGGGGGAGTAGTTCCTGTTCGGGCGGGCGCCCGGGGGCGCGCAAGGAGTCGTCGGAGCTGTACGCGCGGCGGCCGGCCCGACTGGAGGAGATCACCCGTTCGAACGCCGGGGCGCCGAGGCGTACGCGATGCAGGCCGGGCGCGAGGTGCGGGTGATGGTGCGGCCGGACGCGGTGGACGACCTGGGGGCGGAGCTGACCCACCCGGCCACGGGGGTGGCGGGGTAGGTCAGGACGCGCTCCGGGTCGCGGAGTCCACCTGTTCGGGTTCCGGTGCCGCCTCCGGCTCGGGCGGGCCCTCGATCGGGGCCGGGCCGCCGCGGGCGCGGTCGGCCAGGGCCAGGAGGTCCTCGGCGGCGGCGCCCTGGGTGACGCCGACCAGGTGCCCGTCCGGCCGGATCAGCAGCACGGTGTGCGGCCCGGCGCCCGGGTACTCCTCGGTGACCAGCACCTCGGCCGGCACCGGCAGTGCGGCGGCGACCTCGGCGAGCCGGGGCATCAGGCCGGCGCCCAGCCAGTGCTCGGCCGACCAGACGGCGGTGCCGGGGGCGACCAGCAGCAGCAGGAAGGTGGCGCCGAGCCGGGCGTGGAGGTGGTCCGGGGTGCCGTCGGCGGAGAGCACCGGGAGGTCCGGGACGAGCACGCCGGGGGCGGTGGCGGGCAGCAGTTCGCTGAGCGAGGTGGTGCCGCGGGCGCCGCGCTGCACCGGGACCCGGCCGGGGACGCCGGAGGGCGCCGCCGGGTAGGCGGGCGCGCCGCCGAAGCGGCCGGTGCCCAGCTGGCCGTCGGCGAGCATCGGGGCGTGCTTGCGGAAGCCGCCGACCAGCAGCGAGCGGCGGGTCTGCTGCCAGCCGCGCAGCGGGCGCAGCAGCGGCATGGACTGGTCGACGGCGCGCAGCCGGGCGCCGACCGCGCCGCGCCGCTCGGCCTCGTAGCCGTCCAGTAGCGAGCCGCCGGGCTGGGGGCCGCCGGAGTGGAGGTGCCAGGCGAGGGCGAGCCGCCAGGCGAGGTTGTCGGCGTCGCGCAGCCCGTCGGCGAGGTTCTGCATGCCGAGGGCGCCGTGCAGGTGGGCGGCGTCGCCGGCCAGGAAGCAGCGGCCGCTGCGGAAGCGGGCGGCGAGGCGCTGCTGGGCGGTGTGGTCGGCGGCGGCGAGCAGCTCGTAGCGGGGGAGTTCGCCGCACCAGCCGGTGAGGGTGGCGGTGACCCGGGTGAGCAGGGTGTCGCCGGTGACGATGCCGGGCCAGGTGGCGTGCGGGTCGACCTGTTCGGTGGGGGCGGGGCGGCCGGGGGGCAGGCGCCAGTCGATCCGCCAGACGCCGTCGGGCAGCGGACGGGCGGTGGCCTCGCGGTCGCCCCGCCAGGGGGGTTCGCGGTGCAGCCGGGCGCCGTCGAAGGGCAGGTCGACCCGGACGGTGGCGATGGCGTTGCGGTCGACCGCGGGGCGGCCGGGGAAGCGGATCTTCAAGAGCTTGCGGACGGCGGAGCGGGCGCCGTCGCAGCCGACCAGGTGGCTGCCGCGCCACCAGGTGCTGGAGCCGTCCTGGGTGCCGTGGGTGCGGACGCTGACCCCGTCGCGGTCCTGTTCGAGCTCGACGACCCGGTTCAGCGGGACCAGCCGGACCAGCGGGGTGCCGGTCAGGGCGTCCCGCAGGCCGCGCTGGAGGCGGTGCTGGGGGAGGTGGAAGGTGGGCGAGTCGGTGAGGTCGATCCGCAGCACCTCCTGGCGCCGCCGCCAGACGGCGAAGGAGTCCCACAGGGCCGAGTCGGAGACGGCCCGGGAGTAGCCGATCCGGGTGAGGAAGGCGGCGGAGTCGGCGCCGAGGACGACGCTGCGGGGGCCCTCCGGGCAGAGCCCGGAGCCCTCGTCCAGGACGACGGTCGGCACCTCGTGCCGGGCCAGCGCGAGGGCCAGGGCCAGACCGACCGGTCCGGCCCCGACCACGATCACCGGATCCATGCGGGGACCTCCGGGGACGAACCGGCCCATGGGCCGGCGTCAGTTACCGCTGCCGCATATGCCGCGTGGATGCTCCCGGGAGGTGTCACGAAGAGCAATGCAACAGTTCGCCTGGGTGTCCGTCAAGCAGCAGCTGAAGTGCGCCGGTTCGCGCCGCGACGGCCACGTGCTTCGATCCACCGCGCGAGCGCGGTCAACAGGAGGCACAGGAGGATGTAGATCGGGGCGATCACCAGGACCACGGGGATGTAGGGGAAGCCCGCGGCGTTCAGCGGCTGGCTGGCGATCTTCTTGCCCATGAACAGCAGTTCGTTGTACGTGATGATGTAGCCCAGCGAGGTGTCCTTGAGGGTGACGACCAGCTGGCCGATCATCGACGGCAGCATCGAGCGGACGGCCTGCGGCACCAGGATGGCGGACATCACCTGGGTCTTGCGCATCCCGAGGGCGTACGCCGCCTCGCCCTGTCCGCGCGGCACGGCGTTGACGCCGCTGCGGATGATCTCCGCCTGGACCGCGCCGTTGTAGAGGGTGAGGCCGAGCACCAGCGCCCACATCGGGTCCTTGGCGAAGAACGCGTAGTAGAGCGCGACGATCAGGATCAGCAGCGGCATCGCCCGGAAGAACTGGACGATCGCGGTGCAGGTCCAGCGGAGCGGCTTGTGGTCGGACAGCTGTCCGGCGGCCAGCAGCGCGCCCAGGGTGAGCGAGAAGGCGGCCGCCAGGCCGAAGGCCTTGAGGGTGGCCAGCAGGCCGTCCACGATCATCTGCTGGACGAAGGTGTACTGGAACGGGTCCCACAGGTCGGCGTCGAACTGGCCGTTGTCGGCGAGCGTGGAGACGACGTACCAGAGGAGCCCCGCGATGCCGATCGCCCCGAGGGCGCCGAACAGGCGGTAGCGGGCGCGGGCCCGGGGGCCGGGGGTGTCGTAGAGGACACTGGCCGAGGCCTGGCGCTGGAACAAACTCATCGGGCCACCGCCAGTCGGGATTCCAGGAAGCGGAAGAACGAGGCGACCGTCGCGCTGATCAGCAGGTAGGCGCAGGCCACCCAGAAGAAGATCGAGAAGATCGAGTAGCCGCGTTCGGAGAAGGTCTGCTGGGCGCTGTACAGCTCGCCGACGCTGAACGCGCCGGCGATCGCCGAGTTCCTCGGCAGCGCGATGAACACGCTGCTCATCGGGGCCAGCACCGTCCGGGTGGCCTGCGGCAGGACGACCAGGGTGAGGGTCTGGAAGAAGTTCATGCCGAGGCTGCGGGCGGCCTCGGCCTGGCCGAGCGGCACGGTGTTGATGCCGGAGCGGATCACCTCGCAGACGAACGAGGCGGTGTACCCGCCGAGCGCCAGCACCGCGAAGACGAGGTGGCTGAAGTGCACGCCCAGCGGCGGCAGGCCGAAGGTGACGGCGAAGAACAGCAGGGTCAGCGGCGTGTTGCGGAACAGCGTCACCCAGGTGGTGCCGAAGGCACGCAGGACCGGGACCGGGGAGACCCGGAAGGCCGCCAGCAGGGTGCCCAGCAGCAGGGCGAGCAGGGCGCTGAGCGCGCTCAGCTCGATCGTCTGCAGGAAGCCGTCGCGGAACAACGCGAAGTTGTCCTGCTCGAACAGGAACCCCATCCGGCGGCCCTCCTCTCACAGATGGTCAGGGGCGGACAGTGTGCGGATCAGTAGCGGTCGAGGGTCGGGATCGCCGGAGCGGCCGAGCCGGACGCACCGAGGGTGGCGTCGTAGGCCTTCTTCCAGTCGCCGTTGTCCTCGTGGGCCTTGAGGGCGTCGCTGATCGCGTCCCGCAGCGCCTTGTCGTCCTTGTTCAGGCCGACGCCGTAGTTCTCCTTGGTGAAGGGCTTGCCGACGACCTTGAGCTTGGGGGCGTACTTGGAGGCGTAGCCGTTGAGGATCGCGTCGTCGGTGGTGACCGCGTCGACCTCGCCGTTGAGCAGCTTCTCGACGCAGGCCGAGTAGGTGTCGAACTGGGTGATCTTCGGGTTGTACTGCTGGATGTTCTTGATCGAGGTCGAGCCGGTGGCGGTGCAGACGTTCTTGCCGCTGATGCTGTCCGGGCCGGTGATCGAGGTGTTGTCCTTCTTCACCAGGAAGTCCTGGCCGGCGATGTAGTACGGGCCGGCGAAGGAGACCGTCTTCTTGCGCTCGTCGTTGATGCTGTAGGTGCCGACGTAGAAGTCGATCTGGCCCTTGGCGATGGCCGGCTCGCGCTGCGAGGAGACCAGGGTCTGCCACTTGATCTGCTGCGGGGTGAAGCCGAGGTCGGCGGCGACCATCTTGGCGATCTCGATGTCGAAACCGCTGCGGTCGCCGCTGGCGACGTCCTCCCAGCCGAGGTTCGGCTGGTCGGCCTTGGCGCCGATGATCAGCTGGCCGCGCTTCTTGGCCTCGGCCAGCACCGCGGAGTCGATCTTGACGTCGGTCTTGACCGTGTAGGTCGGCAGCGCCGGAGCGTTGCTCGCGCTCGCGGCGTTGCCGGAGGAGGCGGGGGTGCCGTCCTTGCCGCAGGCGGCGGTGGCGGTGAGCGCGACGGCACAGAGCGCCACGGCGAGGGTGCGGGAAGTCCTCATGAGGGTTGGTCTCCTGGGGCTGGGCCACGGCGTGGACCGGGCTCTGGCGTCTGGAAGTCGGGCACGGGCGGGGTCGGCCGGCGCCCTCGCCGGCGGCGGTCCCGCGTGGTCTCGGAGTCGGGCCCGATCGGGCCCCGGGCTCAGTGGTGCAGGATCTTCGAGAGGAAGTCCTTGGCGCGGTCGGAGCGCGGCGCGGTGAAGAAGGCCTCCGGGGTGTTCTGCTCGACGATCTTCCCGTCGGCCATGAACAGCACCCGGTTGGCGGCGGAGCGGGCGAAGCCCATCTCATGGGTGACCACGACCATCGTCATGCCGTCGGCGGCCAGTTGGCGCATGACCTCCAGCACCTCGTTGACCATCTCCGGGTCGAGCGCCGAGGTCGGCTCGTCGAAGAGCATCACCTTCGGCTTCATCGCCAGCGCCCGGGCGATCGCCACGCGCTGCTGCTGGCCGCCGGAGAGCTGGGCCGGGTACTTGTCCGCCTGGGCCGCGACGCCGACCCGCTCCAGCAGCTCGCGCGCGGTCTTCTCGGCGTGCGAACGGAGCACCTTGCGCACCTTGACCTGCGCGAGGACCACGTTCTCCAGCACGGTCTTGTGTGCGAACAGGTTGAACCCCTGGAAGACCATGCCGACCTCGGCGCGCAGCCGGGCCAGCTCCCGGCCCTCGGCGGGCAGCGGGCGGCCGGAGAGGGTGATCTCCCCGGAGTCGATGGTCTCCAGCCGGTTGATCGTCCGGCAGAGCGTGGACTTGCCCGACCCGGACGGGCCGATCAGCACCACGACCTCGCCCTGCCGGATCTCCAGGTCGATGTCCTGCAGCACGTGGAGCGCGCCGTAGTGCTTGTTGACCTTGTTCAACACGACCAGTGGGGCGGCTGCGGGGGTGGAGTCCTCGACCGGGCTCTCAGTCATCGCGCCTGCTTCCTCATGTGTCGAACTGTGTCGAACTGGGTTGATTCGTGCCTGCTCCGGAAGTTCCAACTCCCTTGAGCGGCAATGCTGGTAAGAATCCGGGAGCCGCGACCGGCGGAGCCGCAGCCCCCGGTGGGGCGACCTTAGGAGTGCTGACGGCGCCCCGTCAGCCGATCTGAGCGGAACTTGAGGATCACGAAACGGCCACGCCATGCGTACGTACTGTTCGCGAGTGCGTCGACGGGGCATGTCACAGCGGGAATCCGCGCCGGTGCCCGCCGTCCCCCACGAGGCCGGTCCGCGGCCGAACCTGGCGCCTGGCCGCCCGCTGGCCCATACTGCGCAGGGCCGGGCCCCGACCGATCGGCCCGGTGATCACAAGGGGGAAAGGAGGAGAACAGGATGCGACTGCTGCTCGTCGAGGACGACGAACGCGTGGCCGCGGCACTGGTAGCGGTGCTCGGCCGGCACGGCTTCCAGGTGCGGCACGCCCGCAGCGGGCACGAGGCGCTGGACGCCCTGGTGCCGGACGGCAACGACCCGTACCGCGTCGTGCTGCTCGACCTCGGGCTGCCCGACCGCGACGGCTTCGAGGTGTGCAGCCGGATCCGGGCCGGCAGCGGTGTGCCGGTGATCATGGTGACCGCCCGTGCCGACATCCGCTCCCGGATCCACGGCCTCAACCTGGGCGCCGACGACTACGTCACCAAGCCGTACGACATGGGCGAGCTGCTCGCCCGCATCCACGCCGTCGCCCGCCGCGGCGCCCAGCCGTCCTCGGTGGCGGTGCCCGCGCCCGACACCGTGCCGCAGCAGCGCGGCCCGCTGGAGTCCCGGGGCATCCGGATCGACCGGGAGCGCCGCCGGGTCAGCGTGGACGGCCGCGACGTGCCGCTCACCCGCAAGGAGTTCGACCTGCTGGCACTGCTCGCCCAGAGCCCCGGCGTGGTCTACCGGCGCGAGCAGATCTTCAGCGAGGTCTGGCGCAGCGGCTGGGAGGGCAACGGCCGCACCCTGGAGGTGCACATCGGCTCGCTGCGCAACAAGCTGGCGCTGCCCGGCCTGGTCGAGGCCGTGCGCGGCGTCGGCTACCGGCTGATACCCGACTCCCCGGCCGCCACCGCCGCCGACCAGGCCCCGTCCTCCTCCGCGGAGCACTGACCGCACGTGCGCACCCGCCTGCTCGGCATCCTGATCGCCCTCATGCTCTGTGTCCTGGCCGCCCTGGGGCTGCCGCTCGCGGCGGCGTTCGCGGCGGCCGAGCAGAGCAGGGTGGTCGTCGACCGGCTCGACGACGCCGCCCGCTTCGCCCAGGACCTGCCCACCTCCGGCGCCACGCTGGACTCCGCCCGCAAGGGCGACCCGGAGCCCGCCCCCGGCGACCTCAGCCGGCGCCACGCGATCAAGACCGAGGTCCAGCGCTACTTCGACCTGTACGGCGTCCGGCTGGGCATCTTCCAGCGCGACGGCATGCCGATAGCGGTCGCGCCCGAGGACTGGCGGGTGCCCGCCGTCGGCTGGGGTGCCCAGGCCTTCCAGGAGGCGCTGGACGGGCGGCGCAGCCACAACCCGCCGCAGGTCTGGCCGTGGACCGGGGACCGGACGATCACCGTCGCCGCCCCCGTGGTGCGCGACGGCGATGTGGTCGCGGTGGTGCTGAGCGAGTCCCCGACCGGGGCGCTGCGGGACCGGGTGCTGCACAAGTGGCTGGTGCTGGCCGGCGGCGAGGCGGCCGCGATGGCCGTCGCCGTGCTGCTGGCCGTCCGGCTCACCGAGTGGGTGCTGCGCCCCGTCCGCACCCTCGACCGGGCCACCCACGACATCGCCACCGGCCAGATGGCGGCCCGGGTCGCCCCCGGCGGCGGACCGCCCGAACTCCAGCGGCTGGCGCGCTCGTTCAACGAGATGGCGGACCACGTGGTGCTCGCCATGGACCAGCAGAAGGCCTTCGTCGCGGACGCCTCGCACCAGCTGCGCAACCCGCTCTCGGCCCTGCTGCTGCGGGTCGAGGTGCTCGGCCTGGAACTGCCCGAGGGGCACGAGGAGGAGCTCAGCGGGGTCCGGGAGGAGGGCTCCCGGCTGGCCCGGGTGCTGGACGACCTGCTCGGACTGGCCACCGCCGAGCACGCCCGCCCCGAACCCGAGCAGACCGACCTCGCCCAGCTGACCCTGGCCCGGGTGGACGGCTGGCGGCCGGTCGCCGAGCAGCGCGGGATCGAGCTGCGCTGGGACGGCCCGGCGCTGGCCATCGGGATGGCCGACCCGATCGGCTTCGGCTCCGCGCTGGACGCCGTCCTGGACAACGCGCTCAAGTTCGGCCCGACCGGCAGCCAGGTGCGGCTGCGGGTCGTGGTGCGCCGGGACGAGGTCGCGGTGACCGTCAGCGACGCCGGGCCGGGGCTGACCGAGGACGAGCTGTCCCGGGCCGGGGACCGGTTCTGGCGCAGCGCGCGGCACCAGAACGTGGACGGCTCCGGGCTCGGCCTGTCCATCGCCCGCACCCTGCTGGCGGCCGGCGGCGGCTCGCTCGGCTTCGCCCCGGTCAAACCGACCGGGCTCGCGGTGACCCTGGCGGTGCCCCGGCCGGAACGGCCCTAGGGTTTCACCGAGCGGTAGTAGCGCGCCGCGCCCGTGTGCAGCGGGAGCGGGTCGGTGTAGACGGCGGTGCGCAGGTCGACCAGCTGGGCGGCGTGCACCTGGGCGCCGATCTGGTCCCGGCTGTCGATCACCGCCCGGGTCATCCCCTCGACCAGCCCCGGGTCCACGTCGTCCCGGGTGACCAGCAGGTTGGGCACGGCCATGGTGGCCACGGCGTCCTTGGGCTCGGCGCTCGGGTAGGTGCCCTTGGGCATGGTGGCCGCCCGGTAGGCGTCCACGCCGTCGCCCTCCGCCTTGTGCAGCGCCTCGGACAGGTCGCCCAGCGGGACGATCCGGATCCGCATGTGGTCGGAGAGGTCGGTGAGCGCGCTGGTCGGCAGGCCGCCGGACCAGAAGAAGGCGTCGATCTTGTGGTCGCGCAGCTCGTCGGAACCGTCGCTGACGCCCCCGGGGACCGGGGTGATGTCGTGGTCCGGGTCCAGCCCGGCCGCGGTCAGCAGCTGCCTGGTCACCAGGTTCACCCCGGACTGCGGCAGGCCGATGCCCACCCGCAGGCCCTTGAGGTCGGCGGTGCGGTGCACCGGGGAGTCGGCCGGGACGATCAGCTGCAGGTAGTCGTCGTACAGCCGGGCGATCGCCCGGAGCCTGTCCTTGCCGGGGCCCTGGTAGGCGGCGACCGCGTCGGCGGTGGCGATGGCGAAGGTGTCCTGGCCCTTGATCACCCGGCGGAGGTTGTCCACCGAGCCCTCGGAGCTGTCCAGGGCCAGCCGCACCCCCGGCATGGTCTGCGACACGTGGCTCTGCAGCAGCTTCCCGTACCGGTCGTAGACCCCGCGCGGGACGCCGGTCGCGAAGCGGGTCTCCCCGCGCGGGTACCCCGGCGAGCGGCCCGCCGACAGCCACCAGCCGCCGAACCCGGCCACCAGCAGCACCAGCACCAGCACCGTCCGCCACAGCGGGCTGCGGGCCGCGCGGCGGACGGCGGCGCCGAGTCGTGACGGATCGGTGGGGGTCATGCAGGGATACTGCCAGGCGCTCCGGCCGAACGGGAGGGGAACGGCCGGGGGAAAGCTCCGGAACCGGCTCCGCGAAGATCCGGGGAAAGCCCGGCCGCGGCTGCCCGTACCCTGGTCTGGTGAGCGGTGAGAGCGGATTGAAGAGCTACAAGGTCGTCACGCACGGCTGCCAGATGAACGTCCACGACTCCGAGCGGCTGTCCGGCCTGCTGGAGGACGCGGGGTACGTCAAGGCCGGGCCGGAGGGCGATCCGGACCTGGTCGTGTTCAACACCTGCGCGGTGCGCGAGAACGCCGACAACAAGCTGTACGGCAACCTCGGGCAGCTCGCGCCGGTCAAGAGCCGCCACCAGGGCATGCAGATCGCCGTCGGCGGCTGCCTGGCCCAGAAGGACCGCGAGTCCATCGTCAAGCGCGCCCCCTGGGTCGACGTGGTGTTCGGCACCCACAACATCGGGCACCTGCCGGCGCTGCTGGAGCGGGCCGCGGTCGAGCGCAGGGCCCAGGTCGAGATCCTGGAGTCGCTGGAGACCTTCCCCTCCACGCTGCCCACCCGCCGTGAGTCGGCGTACGCGGCCTGGGTCGCGATCTCGGTCGGCTGCAACAACACCTGCACCTTCTGCATCGTCCCGGCGCTGCGCGGCAAGGAGGAGGACCGCCGCCCCGGCGACGTCCTCGCCGAGATCGAGGCGCTGGTCGACGAGGGCGTCATCGAGGTGACCCTGCTCGGCCAGAACGTCAACGCCTACGGCTCCGACCTGGGCGACCGCGAGGCCTTCTCCAAGCTGCTGCGCGCCGCCGGGCAGATCGAGGGCCTGGAGCGGATCCGCTTCACCTCGCCGCACCCGCGCGACTTCACCGACGACGTGATCGCCGCGATGGCCGAGACCCCGAGCGTGATGCACCAGCTGCACATGCCGCTGCAGTCCGGCTCGGACCGGGTCCTCAAGGCGATGCGCCGCTCGTACCGGCAGGACCGTTTCCTCGGGATCATCCGCAAGGTCCGCGAGGCGATGCCCGACGCGGCCATCTCCACCGACATCATCGTGGGCTTCCCCGGCGAGACCGAGGAGGACTTCGAGGAGACGATGCACGTCGTCCGCGAGGCCCGCTTCACCAACGCCTTCACCTTCCAGTACTCCAAGCGCCCCGGCACCCCCGCCGCGGAGATGGCGGACCAGGTGCCGAAGGAGGTCGTCCAGGCCCGCTACGACCGGCTGATCGCCCTCCAGGAGGAGATCTCCTGGGACGAGAACAAGAAGCAGGTCGGCCGCACCCTGGAGATCCTGGTCGCCGAGGGCGAGGGCAAGAAGGACGACAAGACCCAGCGGCTGTCCGGCCGCGCGCCCGACAACCGCCTCGTGCACTTCGCCAAGCCGGACGAGCCGGTGCGCCCCGGTGACGTGGTGACCGTCGAGATCACCTACGCCGCCCCGCACCACCTGCTCGCCGAGGGCCCCACCCTCGCGGTGCGCCGCACCCGGGCCGGCGACGCCTGGGAGAAGCGCCAGGCCAAGCCCGCCGACAAGCCGGCCGGAGTGCTGCTCGGCCTGCCGAAGATCGGCGCCCCGGCCGAGCTGCCGCCGGCCGCCCCGGCGGGCGGCGCCTGCTGCGGCGACTGACCCGTGTGACGGGAAGCCGAACGGTCCGGCCCGAGCTCTTCGGCTCCGGCCGGGCCGTTGGGCTTTCCGGCTAAGGTGATCCACATGCTGGTAGCCGCCGCCGTGTGCCCCTGTCCGCCGCTGCTCGTCCCCGAGGTCGCCGCCGGTGCCGCGCCCGAGCTGGACGGGCTGCGCGCCGCCTGCGACGAGGCGCTGGCGGCGCTGGTCGCGGCCGGGCCGCAGCTGGTCGTGGCGGTCGGCGCCGGGCCGGAGGCCGAGGTGTGGACCGAGGGCGGGGCCGGGTCCTTCCGGCGCTACGGGGTGCCGCTGGTCGCCAAGCTGCCCGGCGGGCGGGTCGAGGGCCCGGAGCTGGCGCCCTCGCTGACCGTCGGCGCCTGGCTGCTGGAGCGCGCCGGGGTGACCCTGCCGACGCACGCCTGCGCGGTGCCCGCCGACGCCCCCGCCGACCGGATGCTCGGCCTCGGCCAGGGCCTGGCCGGCCTGGCCGACCGGGTCGCCCTGCTGGTGCTCGGCGACGGCAGCGCCTGCCGCTCGGTGAAGGCCCCCGGCTACCTGGACGAGCGGGCCGAGGGCTTCGACGCCGCGACGGCCGCCGCCCTGGGCTCGGCCGACCTGCCCGCCCTGGCCGCCCTGGACCCGGCGCTGGCCGCCGAGCTCAAGGCCGAGGGCCGGGCGCCCTGGCAGGTGCTGGCCGGCGCCGCGGAGGGCGCCGGCCTCACCGCGCGGCTGGGCTACCAGGACGCGCCGTACGGGGTCGGGTACTTCGTGGCGTCCTGGTCGTAGCGCCGGTCAGGACTGCGGGGGCCGGTCCTCGTCGCCCGGCTTCGGCTTGTGGGCGAAGTCGCCCACCGCGCCCTTGGCCTTGTCGGCGCCGTGCTCGATCTTGTCGCTGTACTTGCCCTTGGTCGCCTTGTCGATCGCGCCGCCGGCCTTGTCGACCATGTGGTCGATCTGGTCGCTGTGCTTGCCGGCGAGCTCGCTGGCCTTCTCCTTGAGCTCCTCGGCCTTGCCCTTGATGTTGTCCATCAGGCCCATGGTGATCTCCTTCGTTCCCTGTCTCCTGCACAACGCACGGGGCCGGTCAAGAGTTCGCAAAGACGACCGGGGGCGGAGCAGGCCGGAGGCGGTCCGGGAAACAGTCACATCCTCGCGCAGTCGGTGCCGGGTGGCAGCCCGGCCCCGGGTGCGGCGGCGGTTTGGGAGACTGGAGCGGTGAGCAGCTCCCGTGTGATCAGCATCGTCGGCGCGACCGCCGCCGGAAAGTCCGACCTGGCCGTCGCCATCGCCCGCAGCCTCGACGGCGAGGTGATCAACACCGACTCGATGCAGCTGTACCGGGGCATGGACATCGGCACCGCGAAGCTGACCGTGGCCGAGCGCGGGGGAGTGCCGCACCACCTGCTGGACGTCTGGGACGTCACCGAGGCCGCCAGCGTCGCCGAGTACCAGCGGCTGGCCCGGGCCGAGATCGACCGGCTGCTCGCCGCCGGGCGCACCCCCGTCCTGGTCGGCGGCTCCGGCCTGTACGTCCGGGCGGCGATCGACGAGATGGAGTTCCCCGGCACGGACCCGCAGGTCCGCGCCCGGCTGGAGGCCGAACTGGAGCAGGACGGCCCGTACGCGCTGCACCGGCGGCTGGCCGGGCTGGACCCGGCGGCCGCCGAGGCGATCCTGACCAGCAACGGGCGGCGGATCGTCCGCGCCTTGGAGGTCATCGAGATCACCGGGCAGCCGTTCACCGCCAACCTGCCGAGCAACACCGCGGTGTACGAGGCCGTGCAGATCGGCGTCGCGGTGCCGCGCCCCGAGCTGGACGAGCGGATCACGCTGCGGGTCGACCGGATGTGGGAGGCCGGGCTGCTGGACGAGGTGCGCGGGCTGGAGCGGGTCGGGCTGCGGGAGGGCCGGACCGCCTCCCGGGCGCTCGGCTACCAGCAGGTGCTCGACCACTTCGCCGGCGGCTGCACCGAGGACGAGGCGCGGGCCGAGACGGTGCGGGCCACCAAGCGCTTCGCCCGCCGCCAGGAGTCCTGGTTCCGCCGGGACGACCGCATCCACTGGCTCTCCCGGCCGGCCGGCACCGACCCGGTCGAGCTGCTGGAACGGTCCCTGGAACTGGTCGGCCGTCAGGGAGTTCCGGCCGCATAGGACCTGTTCCGGCCAATTCGGCGGTGCACTTGCGCGCGCAGGCGACCGTGCAGGACGAACCGGGGGTCACGGCCCGATCACGTGATGGCCACGGATCACCCGAGGACCCCGGTCAGGCCCCGAACGTCCCCTCTGGACATGCCATCATCGATGCCGTAAGGGTCGGCCCGTGCGGGTCGGCCGTGCCCGGCCGCGAGTCCGCTCGTGTCGAACTGTCAGGGGAGGCCGTGTGTCGACGGGTACCGGCCCCGAACCCGGTCAGGGCGGAAGTGTCACCGCACCGGCCGAGGAGTTCGACGAGTCGACGAGGGGGGACCTCCCCGTGCTGACCGGGCTGGAGGCGCCGACCTCGTACGCGGCCGCGGTGCCCGCGCTGGACACCCGCACCCCGCCGGACGCCGCGGTGCACGAGCGGGAGATCCGGCCGCTGCGCCGGCTCCGCTGGTGGCAGACCCTGCCGATCGCCCTGCTCGGCACCCTCGGCTCGCTGATGTTCGCCTTCCCGCTCGCCTTCGGCTCGGCCGGGCCGCGGGCCACCATGGTCGGGATGCTCGGGCTGCTGTTCACCGCCGCCTCGTTCGGCTGGGGCGCGATGGCGGCCCGGCACGCCGGCTACAAGTGGCCGGGGTTGCCGCGCCGGGGCTCCGCGCAGCGGGCCGGCTGGCGGGCCATCGCGGTCTACACCCTGATCGCGCTGGCGGCCTGCGCGCTCGCGGTGTGGCGGGTCGCCTACCTGCGCTGAGCCGGGCCCCGGCGTCCCGGGTGCCTGCGCCGAGCCGGGCCCCGGCGTCCCGGGCCGGCGCGCTCAGTACCATCGGTGGGGTGAGCGCATCCTCTTCCCCGCAGGCCGGTCTCCCATTCTTCAAGGGGCACGGCACCCAGAACGACTTCGTGATCGTGCCGGACCCGGACGGGGTGCTGGAGATCGGCCCGGAGGCCGTCGCCGCGCTGTGCGACCGCCGGGCGGGCATCGGCGGGGACGGGCTGCTGCGCGTGGTGCGCGCGGCCGCCGACCCGGCCGCCGCGGACCAGGCCGACCGGGCCGAGTGGTTCATGGACTACCGCAACTCCGACGGCAGCATCGCCGAGATGTGCGGCAACGGCCTGCGGGTCTTCGCCCGCTTCCTGGTCGAGTCCGGCCTGGCGAAGTCCGGTGAGCTGATGATCGCCACCCGCTCCGGGGTGCTCAGCGCGACGGTCGGCGAGGACGCCGCGGACGGCACTCCGGGCGAGGTCACCATCGACATGGGCCGGGCGGGGCTGCCCGGGCCGGACGGCATCGAGGTCGCGGTCGGCGGGCGGCGCTGGCCCGCCCTGAACGTCAACATGGGCAACCCGCACGCGGTGGCCTTCGTCGAGAGCCTGGACCACGCCGGGGAGTTGCGCAGTGCCCCGCTCACCAGCCCGGAGGGCGTCTACCCGGAGGGCGTCAACGTCGAGTTCGTGGTGGACCGCGGCCCGCGGCACGTCGCGATGCGGGTGCACGAGCGCGGCTCGGGCGAGACCCTCTCGTGCGGCACCGGCGCCTGCGCCGTCGCGGTGGCGGCCATCCGCCGGGACGGCGTGGACCCGGCGGTCACCGGCGAGGCGGTCGCGTACACCGTGGACGTGCTGGGCGGCCGGCTGGTCATCACCGAGCACCCGGACGGCCGGGTGGAGATGACCGGTCCGGCGGTGATCGTGGCCGAGGGGCGGCTCGACGCTCGCTGGTGGGAGTCGCTGACCCGGCAGTGACGGCCCGGTTTGCCCAATTCGTACGGTGACGAATCCCCCCGATCGGGTGATACCGATCGCGGACGGGAATCATGGCGTCGCGGAACGTGCTCTGCTCGGTAGCATGGACCACCGGGTCGATCGCCCCTGGGAGGGGTGGCAGGATCCCCCACGAGGGGCCGCGCCCGGCGACGTTGCCGGAGGTGCCGATGACCATCGAAGCCGGGCAGCCCCTGACGGGGCAGCCGACGACCGCACGGCAGGCCGGGGCCAGGAGGCCCCTCGGAGAGCTCGGCCGGGCCGCCCTCGGCCGGGCCGGCCGGGCCGCCCTGCTGGCCACCGGCCGGCCGCCGGTGCCGGACGCCCTGGAGCCGCTGGTCCGGGTGCACCGGCGGCACCATCCGCAGGCGGACCTCGCCCTGCTGGCCCGGGCCTACCGGCTGGCCGAGGCCAGCCACCGCGGCCAGAAGCGCAAGAGCGGCGAGCCGTACATCACCCACCCGCTGGCCGTCACCATGATCCTGGCCCAACTCGGCGCCGGGACGACCACCTTGGTCGCCTCGCTGCTCCACGACACCGTCGAGGACACCGAGTTGACGCTGGACCAGGTGAGCGCCGGCTTCGGGCCCGAAGTCGCCTACCTGGTCGACGGGGTGACCAAACTGGAGAAGGTCGACTTCGGCGCCGCCGCCGAGGCCGAGACCTTCCGCAAGATGCTGGTCGCCACCGGGGACGACGTCCGGGTGATGGTGATCAAGCTCGCCGACCGGCTGCACAACATGCGCACCATCCGGCACATGAAGCCGGCCAGCCAGGTGCGGATCGCCAAGGTCACCAGGGACGTGCTGATCCCGCTGGCCGAGCGGCTGGGCATCCAGGTGCTCAAGGCGGAGCTGGAGGACATCGTCTTCGCCACCCTGCACCCCGAGGAGCACGCCCGCACCCGCGGCCTGATGGCCGGTCACGAGGGCGAGCCGGACGCCCTGCTGGAGCCCTTCGCCCGCCGGCTGGCCCGCCAGCTCGCCGAGACGGGGGTCGCCGCCGAGGTGACGGTGCGGCCCCGGCACTGCGTCTCGCTGCACCGGGTGCTGCTCAAGCGGGCCGCCGCGCCCGGCCGGGACGGCCGGCCGCAGGAGCCGCAGCCCGCCGACTTCGGGCGGCTGCTGGTGGTGGTCGAGGAGAACGCCGACTGCTACGCGGTGCTCGGCGAACTGCACACTTGCTGGACGCCGCTGCCCGGAGAGTTCAAGGACTTCGTCGCCGCTCCCAAGTTCAACCTCTACCAGTCGCTGCACACCGCCGTCGCGCTGGACGGCGGCGCGGTGGTCGAGGTGCTGGTGCGGACCCGGCGGATGCACGAGGTGGCCGAGACCGGGGTGGTCGCGCTCGGCGACCCGACCCCGGCCGGTCCGGCCCAGGACGCCGACGAGCTGGACCGCACCGACCCGGCCCGGCCCGGCTGGCTCAGCCGGCTGCTGGAGTGGCAGCAGGAGACCCCCGACCCGGACGCCTTCTGGTCCGCGCTCACCGCCGACCTGGCCGGCGACCGCGAGATCACCGTGGTGACGGAGAACGGTGAAACGCTTCAGCTACGGGCCGGGGCCAGCTGCGTGGACGCCGCCTACCTGCTCGGCGAGGAGACCGGCCACCGATGTATCGGCGCCCGGGTCAACGGCCGGCTCACCGCGCTGTCCACCGTGCTGCGGGACGGGGACGTCCTGGCGGTGCTCACCGAGAGCCTCCCGGCCGGCGGCGCGGCGCAGCCCTCCGGCCCGTCGCCGGAGTGGCTGGCGCACGCCCGCACCCCCGGCGCCCGGCTGGCCATCGAACGCTGGCTGGCCGACCACCCGGCCCGGGTGCCGGTGGTGCGCACCGGCCCGGCCGGGGGCCAGCCCGCCCCGCCCGCGCACCGGGCGGGGGAGCGGCGGTCCGCCCCGGTCGCGGTGGCCGGCCGGCCCGGGGCGACGGTGCGGCTGGCCCGCTGCTGCACGCCCGTCCCCCCGGACGCGGTGGCCGGCTACCCGATCCGCGGCGGTGCGGTGGCCGTGCACCGCGCCGCCTGCCCCGCCGGGCAGCGGCTGCGCGCCGACGGGCGGGCCGAACTGGAGGTCCGCTGGCAGCCCGAGGACGCCCCGGCGGCCGGCCACCGGGCGACCCTGCGGGCCGAGGCACTGAACCGGCCCCGGCTGCTCGCCGACCTCACCGCGGCGATCTCCGCCGAGGGCGTCGGCATCGTCTCCGCCGAGGTCGAGCCGCCGCAGGAGCTGCGGGTCCGGCACACCTACACCGTGGAGCTGCCCGAGCCGGGCGCGCTGCCCGCCCTGATGCGGGCGATGCTCAAGGTCTCCGGGGTGTACGACGTGAGCCGCCCGCACGCCCCCGAGGGGGCGCAGACCCGGCACTCCGGCGGAAATGGGGGTGACCGGCCCGCACCGGGCGTGCGACCATCGTGGGGAATTCACGGCCGGTCCACAGCGTTCTCAGGGCACAGGAGCCCCGGTGGGATCCAAGGGACCACGCCGAAGCCATCCAGCGACCAAAGGACAGAATGACCTCCACGTTCGAAGCCCGCGACCACGCCGACGCCCCGCGCCGCCTCGACGGTCTGCGAGCGGAAGCCCTCATGGACGAGGACCTCGCGGCCATCGACGAGGACCTCGGCCACAGCTACGACGGAGACCAGTACGACCGCAGCGAGCGCGCCGCCCTGCGCCGTGTCGCCGGCCTCTCCACCGAACTCCAGGACGTCACCGAGGTCGAGTACCGCCAGCTCCGCCTGGAGCGCGTGGTGCTCGTCGGCGTCTGGACCGACGGCACCCTGGAAGAGGCGGAGAACTCGATGGCCGAGCTCGCCGCACTCGCCGAGACGGCCGGCTCCGAGGTGCTGGACGGCGTCATCCAGCGCCGTGACAAGCCCGACGCGGCCACCTACATCGGCTCCGGCAAGGCGAAGGAGCTGCGCGACATCGTCGCCTCCACCGGCGCCGACACCGTGGTCTGCGACGGTGAGCTCACCCCCGGCCAGCTGATCCAGCTGGAGGACGTGGTCAAGGTCAAGGTCGTCGACCGGACGGCCCTGATCCTGGACATCTTCGCCCAGCACGCCAAGTCCCGGGAGGGCAAGGCGCAGGTCTCGCTCGCGCAGATGCAGTACATGCTGCCGCGCCTGCGAGGCTGGGGTCAGTCGCTGTCCCGGCAGATGGGTGGCGGTGGCTCCGGTTCCTCGGGCGGCGGCATGGCCACCCGCGGTCCCGGTGAGACCAAGATCGAGACCGACCGGCGTCGGATCCGCGAGAAGATGGCGAAGCTCCGCAGGGAGATCGCCGACATGAAGAAGGGCCGCGACACCAAGCGCCAGGAGCGCAAGCGCCACCAGGTGCCGTCCGTGGCCATCGCCGGCTACACCAACGCCGGCAAGTCCTCGCTGCTCAACCGGCTCACCGGCGCGGGCGTGCTGGTGGAGAACTCGCTGTTCGCCACCCTGGACCCGACCGTGCGCCGGGCCGAGACCCCGAGCGGGCGGCTCTACACCCTGGCCGACACCGTCGGCTTCGTCCGGCACCTGCCGCACCACCTGGTCGAGGCGTTCCGCTCGACCATGGAGGAGGTCGCCGACGCGGACCTCATCCTGCACGTGGTCGACGGCTCGCACCCCGAGCCGGAGACGCAGCTGGCCGCCGTCCGCGAGGTCATCGTCTCGGTCGACGCGCAGAACGTGCCGGAGATCGTGGTGATCAACAAGGCGGACGCCGCCGACCCGCACGTGCTGCAGCGCCTGCTGCGCCGCGAGCCGCACGCCATCGTGGTGTCGGCCCGCAGCGGTGCCGGCATCGAGGAGCTGCTCAAGCTCATCGACGACGAGCTGCCGCGCCCGGCCGTCGAGGTGCGGGCCCTGGTGCCCTACACCCAGGGCGCCCTGGTCTCCCGGGTGCACAAGGAGGGCGAGCTGATCGCCACCGAGCACACCGCCGACGGCACGCTGCTGCACGCCAAGGTGCCGGCCGAGCTGGCCGCCGAGCTGGAGTACTTCGCGGTGGCCCTGCAGGGCTGATCCGCCCGTCGAGGCAGCCCCCGGACGTCCGCGTCCGGGGGCTACTTCACGTTCTTGACGAAGTAGTCGAAGGCCTGCTTCGCCTGGTCCTGCAGCGACGGTCCGGCCCGGTAGCCCGCCGGGTTGCGGTTGCCGAGCGAGCTGACGCTGACCAGGTTGGGCTTGCCGTCCTTGGTGATGAACCAGCCGCCGCCGCCCGCGCCGCCGGTCATGGTGCAGCCGATCACGTACATCGGCGGGCGGGACCGGTCGAAGGACAGCCGGCCCGGCGCGGCGGGGGAGTCGCAGTGCTGCAGCTCCATGCCGTCGAAGGGCCGCTCGACCGGGTAGCCGAAGGCGGCGGCCGAGGTGACCTGCTCGCGCGGGGCGTTGAACCAGACCGGCACCGAACCGCCGACCGCCTCCTCCAGGGACGGGCCGGAGGCCGACTCGCCGCGCACCCGGACGATCCCGTAGTCGTACTGGTCGTGGGCGCCCACGCCGCTCTCCTGGAGCCAGGTCGGCGACACCATGGCGCGCACCGCCGTCCAGCGGCCGTACGGGGCGGCCTGCTGGTCGCCGTACGGCTTGCCGCGGGCCGCCTGGCCGTCCCGGTTGAAGGCGGGCACGAAGACCAGGTTCTTCACCCAGGCGCCGCCCTTGCCGTCGTGCAGGCAGTGCGCGGCGGTGTAGACCAGGTTGCTCCTCCCCGGGTTGAGCGGGTCGGAGACCACCGTGCCGGAGCAGGCCTCGTCGCCCTGCGGTGTGGTCATCAGCAGCCTGCCGACCAGGGCGGAGTCCGGGCCGTACGGGTGCGGCTGCGGCCGGGCCTGGACGGCGGCCGGCGGGGCGTCCCGCTCGACGCCGGCCGGCCCGGCGGCGGTCGGCCCGCCGGCGGTCGGCGGGTACTCGGGGGTGGGCCGGGCCTTGGCGGCCTCCGTCCGGGCGGTCGTCCAGTAGCCCGGGGGCACCTGGTTGGTGAAGCCGCTCTCGGCGACGTACCGGGCCCAGTCCGCCGGCTTCCAGCCGCTCAGGTCGCCCAGGCTGGTCGGCGCGGCCTTGGGCAGCGCCGACGGCGGGGCGGCCGGGGCGGCGGGGCCGTCCGGTCCGCAGGCGGCCGCGGTGAGCGTCAGGGCGGCGAGCAGTGCGGCGCCGGCCGTGGCGGCCCGCCGTCCCCGGACGCGGGTGGTGCCGGTGGTGCTGGTGGTCCTTGTGGTGCTGAAAGTGCTGACGGTGCTGACGGTGCGCAAGCTGAGGAGTCCCCCGTGGTGGTACCGGTCACTGCTTCCTGGAGATCCAGTCCAGGGCCTGCTTGGCGACCGTCTCCAGGTACGGGCCGCTCAGCGAGGTGTGATCCTGGGTGCCGATCGAGGTGTTGCTGACCAGGGCGGTCCTCCCGTCCGGCATGGTGGCGAACCAGCCGCCGCCGCTGGCGCCCTGGGTCATGTTGCAGCCGATGGTCAGCATGGACGGGCGCTGGGCGTCGAAGGACAGCCGGGTGGGCTTGCCGCCGTCGCACTTGTACAGCTCCTGGCCGTCGAACGGCTTGACCAGCGGGTAGCCGGCGGCCGAGACCTTGAGCTGGTCGCGGGGCGCGTCGAACCACACCGGGGCGGCCGAACCGACCGTCTCCTCAAGGGACTTGCCGGTGTCGCTCTGGTTGTGCACGCGCATCACGGCGAAGTCGTACTGGTTGGCGGCGTCCCCGGTCGGGCCGCCCTCGACCATCCACTGCGGGGAGGTCACGACCTGGTCGGCCCACCAGGTGCCCAGCGGGGCCAGCTCGGACAGCGGGGCCTTCTTGCCGCCGCTGGAGGCACCCGAGTTGTTGTAGGCGGGGACGAAGACCAGGTCCTTGTAGAAGTTGCCGCCCTTGCCCTCGTGCACGCAGTGGGCGGCCGTCCAGACCAGGTTGCTCTTGCCCGGGTGCTGGGGGTCGGCGATCACCGTCGCCGAGCAGTTGCCCCGGCCGCCCTGGGCGGAGAAGAACACCTTCCCGGAGGGCTGCTTGAGGTACGGGCGGGGCACCTGGACGGCCTTGACCACCGGCGGCTCGGGATCGGTCACGCCGTCGGCGGCGGCCGGCTTGGCGGTCGGCGGCGCCGGGTCGGCGGGCTTGGCGTCGCCCATCTTGTCGGGGTTCCAGAAGTCCTTCACCACCGGGTTGTTGAAGACGTGCTTGGAAGCCCACTTGTCCCAGTCGTCGAACTTCCACTTCTTCAGGTCGTCCCAGCTCTTCGGCAGGCCCTCCAGCAGGCTGGTCGGCAGGCCGGACGGCAGGGTGATCCCGCCGATGGCGCCGCCGGGGGCGGCGGAGGCGCTCGCGGCCGTGGCGGGCGGCGGCGCGGCGGCGGTCTTGTCGCCGCCCGCCGGGCCGTCCGGTCCGCAGGCGCTGACGGCCAGCAGCGTTCCCGCGGCCAGGGCGGCGGCCAGGGCTGACCGGTGGATCGGTGGCATCGGTGCGCTTCCCCCTGCGTTCGGTCGGACTGCTCGGGCTGTGTCGGGTCGGGCTTCGGTGCGGCGGCTCGCCGTCCTGGAGTCTTCCATCGCCGTACAGGACGGCGGCGGCCGCCCCCCGGGTTCCGGGGCCGGGCGGAGGTCACCGATCCGTGATGCGGAACCGGCCCCCTCGTTGGCGCAGCAGGGCCGCCCCGCCCGGTGGCGCACTATCCCCGATCTTCACCCGGACGAGTGAGCCGTCCTTGTGATCACCCGTCAGGGATAGGTAACCCTTACCTGACGCGACGGTGCGAGCGCCCGCCGAACCCCTCCACCACCCGCGCGCGTCCGCACCCCCACGCGCACCAAGGAGCAGCCTTGAGCACCGCCCTCACCGGAGCCCCGCCCGTACCGCCGCCGACCGCGGAACCCACGAGCGAGGAGTGCCAGCTCGGGCCCGACCCGCTGCTGCACCCCGACCCCGCCGTCGCCGCCGAACAGGCCGCCCTGGAAGCCCTGCTGCGCTGCTGGACCCGGGAGACCGGGGCGCGCCCCGGACCGGACGGCCGGCTGCGGGTCGACGTCCTCGGCGCCGCCGCCCGGCTCACCGCCCCGGTCCGCTACTGGTCGCCCGGCGGCTGGCACCGCTTCGGCCGGGCCACCCTCGCGGTCGGGGAGGGCACCGCCCAGGCCCCGGTGGACGCCGTCACCGCCGCCGCCCTGCTCGCCGCCGCGGCCGCCGAACGGCCCGACCCCGGACAGGTCGCCGACCTCGCCGCCCGGGTCGCCGACTCGGTGGTGCGCACCGCCGAGATCCTCGCCCACCGCCGCACCGCCGCCGAACCCGGCGGGCCGGAGCGCTCCCGGTTCCTCGCCGCCGAACAGGCCCTGCTGCTCGGCCACCCCCTGCACCCCACCCCGAAGAGCCGCGACGGCCTCGGCCCGGCCCAGAGCGCCGCCTACTCGCCCGAACTCCACGGCTCCTTCCCCCTGCACTGGTACGCCGTCGACCGCAGCCTGCTCGCGGCCGGCTCCGCCGTCGCCCGGAGCGCCGACCGGATCACCGCCGACCTGCTCGGCGACCGCACCCCCCTCCCGCCCGGCACCGCCGCCCTGCCGCTGCACCCCTGGCAGGCCCGCGAACTCGCCCACCGCCCGGCCGTCGCCGCGCTGCTCGCCGACGGGCTGCTGCACGACCTCGGCCCGGCCGGCGAGCCCTGGTACCCCACCTCCTCGGTGCGCACCGTCTACCGGCCCGGCACCCCGTGGATGCTCAAGCTCTCGCTCGGCCTGCGGATCACCAACTCCCGCCGGGAGAACCTGCGCAAGGAACTCCACCGCGGCCTGGAGGTGCACCGGCTGCTGGAGAGCGGCCTCGCCGCCGAATGGCGGGCCGCCCACCCCGGCTTCGACATCGTCCGCGACCCGGCCTGGATCGGCGTCGACCACCCCGACCTCGGCGACCCCGGCGGCCTGGACACCGTGCTGCGCGCCCAGCCCTTCGGGCCGGCCGAACGCGCCCTGTGCGTGGCCGGGTTCGTCGCCGAACAGCCGCGCGGCACCGGCAGCACCGTGCCCTCCGCCCTCGGCGACACCCTGCGCGCGCTCGCCGCCCGCACCGGCCGCCCGCTGCGCACCGTGGCCGCTGAATGGTTCCTGCGCTACCTGGACGCCGTCGTGCTGCCCGTCCTCTGGCTGGACGGCCGCGGCGGCATCGCCCTGGAGGCCCACCAGCAGAACAGCATCGTCCTGCTGGACGCCGAGGGCTGGCCCAGCGGCGGCCGCTACCGCGACAACCAGGGCTACTACTACCGGGAGAGCGCCGCCGAGCGGCTCACCGCCCGACTGCCCGGACTCGGCGCGCAGAGCGACACCTTCCTGCCGGACGCCGTCATCGACCACCACTTCGCCTACTACCTCGGCATCAACCACGTGCTCGGGCTGATCGGTGCCCTCGGCTCCCAGGGCCTCGCCGACGAAACGGTGCTGCTGGCCGGGCTGCGCCGCTTCCTGGCCGGCCCGCGCGCGGCCGCCACCGGATCGGCCCTGCCCGCCCTGCTGCTGGACGCGCCCACCCTGCCCTGCAAGGCCAACCTGCTCACCCGGATCAACGGGCTCGACGAACTGGTCGGCCCGGTCGCCACCCAGTCCGTGTACGTCGACATCCCCAACCCGGTGGCGGGCGCCCGATGACGGACGAGCTGCCCGGGTGGGGCGAAGTCCCCACCCCGGCCGGCCGGTTCCGACTCGGCCCGGTCCGGCTGCCCGAGCACCTGGAGCTGCTCACCGGATGGATGAACGACCCCGAGGTCGACGCCTTCTGGGAGCTCGCCGGGCCGCCCGCCGTCACCGAACGGCACGTCCGGGCCCAACTCGACGGTGACGGAAGCAGCCTGCCCTGCCTCGGCCTGCTCGACGGCGAGCCGATGAGCTACTGGGAGGTCTACCGCGCCGACCTCGACCCGCTCGCCGGCCACTACCCGGCCCGCCCGCACGACACCGGCGTGCACCTGCTGCTCGGCCCGGCCGCCAGCCGCGGGCGCGGCCTCGGTGCCCAACTGCTCGCCGCCGTCGCCGGACTCGTCCTCCGTCACCGACCCGCGTGCCAACGGGTGGTGGCCGAACCGGACGTCCGCAACCGGCGCTCGGTCCGGGCCTTCGAACGGGCCGGATTCCGGGCCGCCGCCGAACTCGACCTGCCCGACAAGCGCGCCGCCCTGATGGTCCGCGACCGCGATGCGCCGATCCCCGCCTAGGACACCCCTGTGGACACCTCGACACCGCACGATCCCCCCTACGACCTGCTCGGCGTCGGCATCGGCCCGTTCAACCTCTCGCTCGCCGCCCTCGCCGAGCCCGTCCCCGGCCTGCGCACGCTCTTCTGCGACCAGCGCCCCGAATTCCGCTGGCACCACGGCATGCTGGTGGACGGCGCCCGGATGCAGGTGCCCTTCCTCGCCGACCTGGTCTCGCTGGTCGACCCGACCAACCCGTGGTCCTTCCTCAACTACCTGCGCGCCCAGGACCGGCTGTTCCCGTTCTACTTCGCCGAACGCTTCCAGCTCCCCCGCCGCGAGTACGACCACTACTGCCGCTGGGCCGCCGACCGGCTGCCCAACTGCCGCTTCGGCACCGAGGTCACCGCCCTGCACCGGGACGGCCCGCTGTTCCTGGTCGAGCTGACCGACACCGCGACCGGCCGGCGCAGCACCGCCCGGGCCCGCAACCTCGCGCTCGGCGTCGGCACCCGGCCCGTGCTGCCCGAGACCTTCGCCGCCCTGGCGGACCACTCGCGGGCCTTCCACTCCGCCGAGTACCTGGACCGTCGCGCCGACCTCGCCGGCGCCCGGGACATCACGGTGATCGGCAGCGGACAGTCCGGCGCCGAGGTCTTCCTCGACCTGCTCCGCCGCCACCAGGACGACGGCGTCCGGCTGCGCTGGCTCACCCGCACCAGGGCGCTCGCCCCCATGGAGTACTCCAAGCTCGGCCTGGAACACTTCACCCCCGACTACACCCGCTACTTCCACGGCCTGCCCGGACCCGTCCGGGACGCCCTGGTCAGCGCCCAGTGGCAGCTGCACAAGGCCGCCAGCGCGGAAACCCTCGCCGAGATCCACGACCACCTCTACGAGCGCACCATCGGCCGTCCGATCGACACCGCCCCGGTCGAGATCACCCCCGGCACCGCCGTCACCGAGGCCCGCCCCGGCCCCTGCGGCGGCCTCGAACTGCACTGCCGGCACACCGACTCCGGCGCCGAGCACGTGCTGCGCACCGACGCCGTGGTGCTCGCCACCGGCTACCGAGCCGCCCGCCCGGCCGCGCTCGAACCGCTCGCCCACCTGATCGACTGGGACGAGAGCGGGCGCTACCGGGTCGACCTCGACCACCGGGTCGCCACCCGGCCCGAGCTCACCGGCGGCCTCTACGTCCAGAACGCCGAACTCCACACCCACGGCGTCGGCACCCCCGACCTCGGCCTCGGCGCCCACCGGGCCGCCGTCATCCTCAACGCCGTCACCGGCCGGACCGTCCACCGGCTGCCCGACCGCACCGCCTGGACCGGCTTCGCACCGCCCGCCGCCGGCACCACCGCCACACCCGCCGCCGGCGCCACCGCCACACCCGCGGCCGGCGCCGGCGCCGCACCGAACGCGCAGACCCCCGTCGTCCCCCGCCCCCAGGAGCTGACCCGTGCCGCAACCGTCGGCCACTGAACCGCCGCTCTACCTGCCCCCGCACCTCACCGCCGGGCACTGGCAGCGGGCCGGCCGCGCCCTGCTGGCAAAGATGCTCGGCGAATTCGCCTACGAGGACCTGCTCCGGCCCACCCCGGGAGCCCTCGACGGCGAGTACCTGCTGAAGCTCCCCGAGGCCGAGTACCGCTTCGCCGCCCGCCGCGGCGCCTACGACGGCTGGCAGGTCGACCCCGGGTCGATCCGCTGCTCCCGCCCGGACGGCCTGGACCCGCTGCGCTTCCTCCCGTACGCCGCGCAGACCCTCGGGATGCGCGGCGAGACCACCGCCCACCTGGTCCGCGAGCTCTCCGCCACGCTGACCGCCGACGCCCGCCAGCTCGCCACCGCGCTCACCGCCGCCGAACTCGCCGAGCTCGACCACCCCGCGCTGGAGGGCCGGCAGGGCGGCCACCCGTGGATCGTCCCCAGCAAGGGCCGGATCGGCTTCTCCGGCACCGACGCCGCCCGCTGGACCCCGGAGGCCCGCAGCCCCCGCCCGCTGCCCTGGATCGCCGTCCACCGCCGGCTCGCCGAGTACCGCGGCGTGCCCGGCCTGGAACACCCCGAGCAGCTGTACGCCCGCGAGCTGGACGACGTGGACGCGCTGCGCGCCCCGCTCGGGGCCGATGCCGACGACTACCTGCTGCTGCCCGTCCACCCCTGGCAGTGGGACGAGACGGTCCTGCCGCTGTTCGCGCCCTGGATCGCCACCGGCGAGATCGTCCCACTGGCCTCGGACGGCGACCCACGACTGCCCCAGCAGTCCATCCGCTCCTTCTTCAACACCGCCCACCCCGAGCGCTGCACCGTCAAGCTTCCGCTGTCCATCCTCAACACCCTGGTCTGGCGCGGACTGCCGGTCGAACGCACCCTCGCCGCGCCCGCCGTCACCGCCTGGCTGCACGGGCTGCGCGACGCCGACCCGTACCTTCGGGACGAATGCCGGGTGATCCTGCTCGGCGAGATCGCCTCCGTCACCGTCGACCACCCGCTCTACCGGGAGATGCCCGACTCGCCGTACCAGTACAAGGAGCTGCTCGGCGCGATCTGGCGCGAACCGCTCGGCCCCTTCCTGGCCGGGGACGAACGCGCCCGCACCCTCGCCGCCCTGCTGCAGACCGGCTCCGACGGGCGGGCCCTCGCCGCCGAACTGATCGCCCGCTCCGGCCTCACCCCCGCCGAGTGGACCGGCCGGCTGTTCGCCGCGATGCTGCCGCCGCTGCTGCACTTCCTCTACCGCTACGGCCTGGTCTTCTCCCCGCACGGCGAGAACGCCATCGTGGTCTTCGACGCCGCCGACGTGCCGGTGCGGCTCGCCGTCAAGGACTTCGTCGACGACGTCAACCTCAGCGACCAGGACCTCCCCGAACTGCGCGGACTGCCCGACGAGGTCGCCGACGTGTTGCTGCGGGACGACCCCCAGGGGCTCTGCCAGTTCATCCACTCCGGGCTGTTCATCGGCGTCTTCCGCTACCTCGCCCCGCTGCTGGAGGCGCAGGCCGGCCTCGCCGAGACCGCGTTCTGGGCGCTGTTGCGCGAGGAGGTCCACCGCTACCAGGCCCGCTTCCCCGAGCTGCGCGAGCGCTTCGACCTGTTCGACCTGTTCCTGCCCCGGATCGACCGGCTCTGCCTCAACCGCAACCGGCTGCTCATGGACGGCTACCAGGACCGCCCGCACCGCCCGCACGCCGTCCGGCACGGCACCGTGCCGAACGCCCTGGTCGGCGTGGACGTGCGTCCGCCCGGGCTCCTCCCCGGACAACGGGACCGGATTGTCGCCCCCGCCCCGTAGGGTGGAAGGGTCATGACGAACGACTCCGAATCCCAGCCCGCGACGGACCTCGGCGACGAGGCCGAGGAAGCCGTCGCCGTTCCGCGCTCGCGGATCCCCGAGCTGTTGCACGCCGCGGTCGAGGCCGTCGGCGGTGTGGAGCGCCCCGGCCAGATGCGGATGGCCGAGGCCGTCGCCGACGCCGTCGACCACTCCGAGCACCTGCTCGTCCAGGCCGGCACCGGCACCGGCAAGTCCCTCGCCTACCTGGTGCCGGCTCTCGCCCACGGCGACCGCGTGGTGGTCGCCACCGCCACCCTGGCCCTCCAACGCCAGCTGGTGGAACGGGACTTGCCGCGCACGGTGGAGGCGCTGCACCCGGTGCTGCGCCGCCGCCCGCTGTACGCGATGCTCAAGGGCCGCTCCAACTACCTGTGTCTGCACCGGGCCAACGAGGGGACCCCGAGCGACGAGGGCGAGGGCCTGTTCGACCCGGTCGACGCGCTCGGCGGCCCCACCGGCAAGCTCGGCCAGGACGTGCTGCGGCTGCGCGACTGGGCCGACGAGACCGAGACCGGCGACCGGGACGACATGAGCCCAGGCGTCTCGGACAAGGCCTGGGCGCAGCTGTCGGTCACCTCCAAGGAGTGCCTGGGCGCGACCCGCTGCGCGTACGGGCAGGAGTGCTTCGCGGAGAAGGCCCGGGAGCGCGCCAAACTCGCGGACGTCGTGGTCACCAACCACGCGATGCTCGCGATCGACGCGATCGAGGGCGCGCCGGTGCTGCCCGAGCACGGGCTGCTGATCGTCGACGAGGCGCACGAGCTGGTCAACCGGGTCACCGGCGCGGCCACCGCCGAGCTGACCGTCGGCGCCGTCAACCGGGCGGTGAAGCGGGCCGCCCGGCTGGCCAACGAGAAGGCCGTGGACGCCCTCCAGGCCGCCGCCGAGAACTACCACGGGCTGATGGAGACCGCCCAGCCCGGCCGGGTCGAGGAGCTGCCCGAGTACCTGGCCTACGCGGTCACCGCGATCCGGGACGCCTCCCGCCAGGTGATCACCTCGCTCGGCGAGACCAGGGACAAGGGCCTCAGCGACGAGGACGCCGTCCGCAAGCAGGCGATGGCCTCGGCCGAGACGCTGCACGAGACGGCCGACCGGCTGCTGGAGGGCTCCGAGTACGACGTGGTCTGGATCGAGCGCAGCGACCGCTACGGGCTGGGCACCGCCTCGCTCCGGGTCGCCCCGCTGAGCGTGTCCGGGCTGCTGCGCGAGGGGCTGTACAAGGAGCGCTCGGTCGTCCTCACCTCGGCCACGCTCAAGCTCGGCGGGGACTTCAACGGCGTGGCCGGCTCGCTCGGCCTGCCCAAGGAGACCCGACTGCCGGACCAGCGCACGCCGGGCGACAACCCCGAGGCCGGCTCCGGGTTCGGGGAGGACGCCGTCCCGCACTGGCGGGGCATCGACGTGGGCTCGCCGTTCAAGTACCCCAAGCAGGGCATCCTGTACGTCGCCAAGCACCTCGCCGACCCCGGGCGCGACCCCGAACGGCCGGACATGCTCGACGAGTTGGCCGAGCTGATCGACGCGGCCGGCGGGCGCACGCTGGGCCTGTTCTCCTCGATGCGCGGCGCCCAGACGGCCGCCGAGGCGATGCGGGAGCGGCTCGACCACCGGATCCTGCTCCAGGGGGAGGACACCCTCGGCGAGCTGATCCGCGAGTTCGCCTCGGACGCCACCACCTGCCTGTTCGGCACGCTCTCGCTCTGGCAGGGCGTCGACGTGCCCGGCTCGGCCTGCCAGCTGGTCGTGATGGACCGCATCCCCTTCCCGCGGCCGGACGACCCGCTGATGAGCGCCCGCCAGAAGGACGTCGAACAGCACGGCGGGAACGGCTTCATGGCGGTCGCGGCGACCCACGCGGCGCTGCTGATGGCGCAGGGCGCGGGCCGGCTGGTGCGCGCGGCGGACGACCGCGGCGTGGTCGCGGTGCTCGACCCCCGGGTGGAGACCAAGCGGTACGGGGGCTTCTTCCGGTCCTCGATGCCGGAGTTCTGGTACACCACGGACCGCAACCAGGTGCGCCGCTCGCTGGCGGCGATCGACGCCTCGGCGCCGCCGGTGCGGCCGGTGGTGAAGCGGGGCTGAGGGCCGGTCTTCTGCCGCAGGAAGACGGAGGGGCTCCCCGCTGACGCGGTGGAGCCCCTTCCCGTTGTCGTGGCAACCGCTCGCCGCGGCGGCCGGGCAGCGCCGTCAGAGGCGGCGCAGGACGGCGACCACCTTGCCCAGGATGGTGGCGTTGTCGCCGTTGATCGGCTCGTACGCCGGGTTGTGCGGCATCAGCCAGATCCGGCCGTCCTCGCGCTTGAGCCGCTTGACGGTGGCCTCGCCGTCGATCATGGCGGCCACGATGTCGCCGTTCTCGGCGACCGGCTGGCGGCGCACGGTGACCCAGTCGCCGTCGCAGATGGCCGCCTCGATCATCGAGTCGCCGCGCACGGTCAGGGCGAACAGCTCGCCCTCGCCGACCAGCTGCCGGGGCAGCGGGAAGACGTCCTCGACCGTCTGCTCGGCCAGGATCGGCCCGCCGGCCGCGATCCGGCCGACCAGCGGCACGTAGGAGGTGGAGGGCCGCCCGGCCGTCTCGGCGGTGTTGGGACGGGCCACCTCGACGCCGCGGACCTCGTAGGCGCGCGGGCGGTGCGGATCGCGGCGCAGGAAGCCCTTGCGCTCCAGGGCCATCAGCTGGTGGGCGACCGAGGAGGTGCTGGACAGGCCGACGGCCTGGCCGATCTCGCGCATGGACGGCGGGTAGCCGCGCCGCTGGACGGAGTCGCGGATGACCTCGATCACCCGGCGCTGGCGCTCGGTGAGGCCCGCCTCGTCGGTCCGGATGCCGGGGGGGCGGCCGGGCATCGAGCGGGCGGGGGAGGGATGGGTGTCGTCCATGGTGGGGGAGTGCTCGATCGGCTGGTCGGGGACGCGGCCCGTGGTGGAAACGGCCGGGCCGGAGAGGCGGTGGTCTTCGCTGCGGTCCATGCTGATGTCCACGCTCTGCTGATTCGTGGTGCGCTGCCCCACCTTGAACTGGGAGTGTTCCTGCACCGGGATGGTGTTGGTTTCGATGGTGTTCACGGCGGCCCCTCTCGACGGCTGTCCTCTCCCCTTTTCCAGCCCAACGCGCCTCCTATCGAAAGGTTGCGCCAAACACACGTTCGAGTGAATTATTCGGGAGTTGACTGACTCGATCAAGGCTTTGTTGTACATCGAGTAAATGTTCGACCTGATGCCGACCCCGGAAGTCTAATCGGCGCCGACACGCCAGGGGTGTCACTTCCCCCCGAGACCTAGATGTAGTGGCTAGAGTCCTCTCCGTGCCCAGTACTAGTGGTCAGGTCGCATGATCAGCTTGCCGAGGCCGGGGGCACATCGCATAGACTCGACCGGTCCGCACGTCCTGCCAGGGAGGGATCCCCAGGTGCACTGCCCCTTCTGCCGGCACTCCGACAGCCGCGTTGTCGACAGCCGGACCACCGAGGACGGCAGCTGCATCCGCCGTCGTCGACAGTGCCCGGACTGCGGCCGCCGTTTCACCACCGTGGAGACGGCCGCGCTCATGGTGATCAAGCGCAGCGGGGTCACCGAACCCTTCTCCCGCCAGAAGGTCATCACCGGCGTCCGCAAGGCCTGCCAAGGCCGCCCGGTCACCGAGGACGCCCTCGCCCAGCTTGGGCAGCGGGTCGAGGAGTGCGTGCGGGCCAGCGGCAGTGCCGAGCTGACCACCCACGACGTCGGGCTGGCCATACTCGGCCCGCTGCGGGACCTGGACGTGGTCGCCTACCTGCGCTTCGCCAGCGTGTACCAGGCGTACGACGGACTCGAGGACTTCGAGGCCGCCATCGCCGAGATCCGCGCCGAGCGGCCCGCCCCCGAGGCGGACGGCACCTGCGTGCCCGTTCCCGCCACCGCGCCCTAGGCGGCGCGCCGGGCCCTCGCGGGCCCGCCAGAGCCACCACCATGCGGCCCCCAGCGGGCCGGCAGCACCACATCGGCCCCGCGTGGGCCCGCGCGTGCCCGAAAACGGGGCACAGAACACTACAAACCGTGCGCAAGCGGACGGGTTCCCGTCTGCCCGCACACCGGAAGAACGAACCAGCGGTGCCCGGATTTTTCGGGGCACTTCGGGCGTTTGCCCAGGAGGAGGAGCGAGAAGTGACAGACACCACGAGCGGTTCCGCGCGCGGGTCGAAGTCCGAGAAGGCCGCGACCAAGGGCGCCAAGGCCCCGAAGGGCGGTCTCCGGATCGAGCGCATCTACACCACCCCTGGCGTGCACCCGTACGACGAGGTCCGCTGGGAGCGGCGCGACGTCGTCATGACCAACTGGCGCGACGGCTCCATCAACTTCGAGCAGCGCGGCGTCGAGTTCCCCGACTTCTGGTCGGTCAACGCCGTCAACATCGTCACGTCCAAGTACTTCCGCGGCGCCGTCGGCACCCCCCAGCGCGAGTGGAGCCTCAAGCAGATCATCGACCGCGTGGTGCTCACCTACCGCGCGGCGGGCGAGAAGCACGGCTACTTCGCCACCGCGGACGACGCCGAGATCTTCGAGCACGAGCTGACCCACGCCCTCCTCCACCAGGTGTTCAGCTTCAACTCGCCGGTCTGGTTCAACGTCGGCACCAAGCAGCCCCAGCAGGTCAGCGCCTGCTTCATCCTGTCCGTCGACGACTCCATGGAGTCGATCCTCGACTGGTACAAGGAAGAGGGCATGATCTTCAAGGGCGGCTCCGGCGCCGGCCTCAACCTCTCCCGGATCCGCTCCTCCAAGGAACTGCTCTCCTCCGGCGGCAACGCCTCCGGCCCGGTCTCCTTCATGCGCGGCGCCGACGCATCCGCCGGCACCATCAAGTCCGGCGGCGCCACCCGCCGCGCGGCCAAGATGGTCGTCCTCGACGTCGACCACCCGGACGTCGAGGCCTTCATCGAGACCAAGGTGAAGGAGGAGGAGAAGATCCGCGCGCTGCGCGACGCGGGCTTCGACATGGACCTCGGCGGCGACGACATCGCGTCCGTCCAGTACCAGAACGCCAACAACTCGGTCCGCGTCAACGACGAATTCATGACCGCCGTCGAGAACGGCACCGAATTCGGCCTGCGCGCCCGGATGACCGGCGAGGTCATCGAGACCGTCGACGCCAAGAAGCTGTTCCGCAAGATGGCCGAGGCCGCCTGGGCCTGCGCCGACCCCGGCATCCAGTACGACTCCACCATCAACCACTGGCACACCTGCCCCGAGTCCGGACGCATCAACGCCTCCAACCCGTGCTCGGAGTACATGCACCTGGACAACTCCAGCTGCAACCTCGCCTCGCTGAACCTGATGAAGTTCCTGCGCGACGACGACACCTTCGACGCCGAGAAGTTCGCCAAGGTCGTCGAGCTGGTCATCACCGCGATGGACATCTCCATCTGCTTCGCCGACTTCCCCACCGAGAAGATCGGCGAGACCACCCGCGCCTACCGCCAGCTCGGCATCGGCTACGCCAACCTCGGCGCCCTGCTGATGGCCACCGGCCACGCCTACGACAGCCAGGGCGGCCGCGCCCTGGCCGGCGCCATCACCTCGCTGATGACCGGCACCGCCTACCGCCGCGGCGCCGAACTCGCCGGCGTCGTCGGCCCGTACGACGGCTACGCCCGCAACGCGACCGCCCACCAGCAGGTCATGAAGCAGCACGCGGACGCCTCGCTGGACGCCGTCTCCTTCGACGACCTGGACGCCCCGGTCTGGCTCGCGGCCAACAAGTCCTGGCAGGACGTGCTGCGGGTCGGCGCCCAGAACGGCTTCCGCAACGCCCAGGCCTCGGTCCTCGCCCCGACCGGCACCATCGGCCTGATGATGGACTGCGACACCACCGGCGTCGAGCCCGACCTCGCCCTGGTCAAGTTCAAGAAGCTCGTCGGCGGCGGCTCGATGCAGATCGTCAACGGCACCGTCCCGCGCGCCCTCAAGCGCCTCGGCTACCAGGACGAGCAGATCGAGGCGGTCGTCGCCCACATCGCCGAGCACGGCAACGTGGTGGACGCGCCGGGCCTCAAGGCCGAGCACTACGAGGTGTTCGACTGCGCGATGGGCGAGCGCTCCATCTCCCCGATGGGCCACGTGCGGATGATGTCGGCGATCCAGCCGTGGATCTCCGGCGCCATCTCCAAGACGGTGAACATGCCCGCTGCGGCGACCGTCGAGGACGTCGAGGAGATCTACTTCGAGGCCTGGAAGATGGGCGTCAAGGCGCTCGCCATCTACCGCGAGAACTCGAAGGTCGGCCAGCCGCTCTCCGCCAAGAAGAAGGAATCCGAGGCCAAGGCCGAGGAGACCCCCGCCGCCGTGGTCGAGAAGGTCGTCGAGTACCGCCCCGTCCGCAAGCGCCTGCCCAAGGGCCGCCCGGGCATCACCACCTCCTTCACGGTCGGTGGCGCCGAGGGCTACATGACCGCCAACTCCTACCCGGACGACGGCCTCGGCGAGGTCTTCCTGAAGATGTCCAAGCAGGGTTCGACCCTCGCGGGCATGATGGACGCCTTCTCCATCGCCGTCTCGGTCGGCCTCCAGTACGGCGTGCCGCTGGAGACCTACGTCTCGAAGTTCACCAACATGCGCTTCGAGCCGGCCGGTCTGACCGACGACCCGGACGTGCGGATGGCCCAGTCGATCGTCGACTACATCTTCCGCCGCCTGGCGCTGGACTTCCTGCCGTTCGAGACCCGCTCGGCGCTCGGCATCCACTCCGTCGAGGAGCGCACCCGCCACCTGGAGACCGGCTCCTACGAGCCGCTGGAGGCCGAGGAGCTCGACACCGAGTCCCTCGCCCAGTCCGCCCCGGTCGCCGCGGCCAAGCCGGTCCCGGCCGTCGAGGCGCCCAAGGCGGCCCCGAAGCAGGCCCACAACTCCACGGAGCTGATGGAGATCCAGCTCGGCCTCAACGCCGACGCGCCGCTCTGCTTCTCCTGCGGCACCAAGATGCGCCGCGCCGGCAGCTGCTACCTCTGCGAGGGCTGCGGCTCCACCAGCGGCTGCAGCTGACCGCCGGACTGACCCCGCGCGGGTGAGCCACCGCTGAGGCGGGGCGAGGACTTCACGTCCTCGCCCCGCCTCTTCTCGTTGTCCGGGAGCGCCCCCTCGGGTGGAGATGTCACGAGCGGGGGTGGTGGTCGGCCAGCCCCGGGCGTCGGCGGCCCGAGCTGTCAACTGAGGTTGACAATCCCGAGGGTGTCAACCAGAGTTGACGCCATGAGCGAGAGCGGAGAGCTCGCGGCCGCCGCGAGCAGTCGTGACCCCGCCGTAGGGCTCCGGGCGGTCCGCGCCCTGCGTGATCTGGCGGACCGCCTGGAGGACCTCCAGGTGGGCAACGCCCGGTCGCAGGGCTGGTCCTGGCAGGACATCGCGGTCTGCCTCGGGGTGACACGGCAGGCGGTGCACAAGAAGCACGCACGGCGGGGGCCCGGCAAGGGCGAGGGCGGAGGCTGAGATGTTCGAACGGTTCACTCAGGGGCCCGGCGGGCCGTGGTCATCGCACAGGAGGAGGCGAGGCGGCTGCGGGACGACCGGGGCGACCGGGGCGGCCGTTCGGCAGGCGGTGGAGGCCGAACTGCTCTGAGTGCGATGCCTGGAAGGGGTGGAAGGTGTCGCCGTGCGGTGTCCTCGACGTGAATGAAGGAGATTGACCGTCAACTAGCGGGTTGAGGCCAATGTCTGAATCGATATGATCGGCTGAAAGCGTGAACCGATCAGCTGCCCGGAGGCGTTTCACGACGCCCCCGGGCGGTCTGGTATGCGCCCGACCAGCTGCCGGCGGCCGCAACCGTCGCCGATCCGCCGCCCGCGCCGCCGCCCGCCGACGTTGCCGAGGACCGCACCGATGAGAGAAGCCACCAGCCCCGACGGTCGGCCGCGCCGCCGCCCCGCGCCGCGCACCGTCGCCCTGACCGCGGCCGCCGTCCTGCTGGCGCTGGTCGCCGCGCCGGTCGGCATCGCCCGGGCCCTGGGCGCGCACCAGGCGCTCACCGCACTCGCGGTGGGCGCCGTCGCGGTGCTCTGGCTGATCGCGGTCGGCCTCGCTGCGGGCGGCGCCGAGCGCGCCCGCCGACTGGCCGAGGACCTGGCCGCCCAGCACGAGGAGACCCGGGCCGTGCTGGTCGCCGCCGGCACCGCCCGGCAGGCCGAGACGGCCGCCCAGGACCGGGCCGCCGCCGCGCTCGGCGAACGGGACGCCGCCCGGGCCGAGCTGGCCCGGGTCGAGGCGGACGTCACCGCCGCGCACGCCGAGCTGGCCCGGCTGCGGGCCGAACTCGACACCGAGCGGGCCGCGGCCGGAGCGGAGCGGGAGCGGGCCGCCGCCGAGCGGGCCGAGCTGGAGCGGATCCCCGAGGGCGTGCTGCCCGAGGTGGTGAAGAAGCTGCGCGGGGGCGCGTCCGTGGACAGCGCGCTGGCCGCCCACCGCAAGCACCCCCAGTACGCGCTGCTGCGCGCCGTCGGCGAGGAGGTCGGCCGGGGCGAGCGGCTGCGGGCCGCCGCGCTCGCGGTCTGCGCGACCGCCGCCGGGCGGGTCCAGGCGCTGGCCACGAGCATGCACGCCGAACTGCGCGAGATGCAGCACCGGCACGACGAGGAGGTCCTCGGCGACCTGCTGCGGCTGGACCACTCGACCGCCCAGGCGGGGCGGATGGCGGACAGCATCGCGGTGCTCACCGGCGCCCGCTCCGGCCGCCGCTGGGCCAAGCCGATCGCGGTGGAGTCGGTGCTGCGCGGCGCGCTCGGCCGGATCGGCGCCTACCAGCGGGTGCGGCTGCACAACGCCAGCACCGCCGCGGTGGCCGGCTTCGCGGCCGAGGGCGTGATGCACGCGCTGGCCGAACTGCTGGACAACGCCACCAACTTCTCCGCCCCGCCGGCCGAGGTGCACGTCTACGTCGAGGAGGTGCCGGCCGGCCTGGCGGTCACCGTCGAGGACAGCGGGCTGGGCCTGAGCGACAGTTGGCTGCGCCGAGCCGAACGCGCCGTCTCCACCGAGCCGTTGGACCTCGCCACGCTCTCCGCCGGCACCCGGCTGGGTCTCGCGGTGGTCGGCGTGCTGGCGCGCAAGCACGGGCTGCAGATCTCCTTCCGGCCGTCGGCGCGCGGCGGCACCGGGGTGGTGATGCTGATCCCCCAGCAGGTGGTCACCCACCCGGCTCCGGCGCCCGTCCCGGCCGCCGCGCCCGTGACGACTGCCGCGCCCGTGACGACTGCCGCGCCCGCGGTGGAGTCCGTGCGCCCCGCGCTCACCCCCGCCCGCCCGGCGCCCGCCTCGCTGCCGCCCGCGCCGGTCCCGGCGTCGACTGCCGCCGCCGTCCCGGTACCTGCCGCTCCCGCACCTGCCGACTCCACCCAGACCCCGTCCGGGCCCGCCCGGATGACCGACAGCGGCCTGCCGCAGCGCCGCCGCGGCCAGACGCTGGCCACCACCACCCCGGCGGCGGCTCCGGCCGCGAAGCCCGTACCGACCGACGCGGCGGGTGCCGCCGCCCGGTTCGGGGCGTTCCGTAGGGCGGCCCAGCCGGCGCTGCCCGCCCCCGGGGCGGTGCCGACCACGGACACCGACACCGACAGCACGCCCGACCCTTCCCCCGTCACTGAGAAGGACTCCCGATGAGCAGCGCCCCCGACCGCGACCTCGACTGGCTGCTGGAAAACCTGCTGGCAGCGACCCCCGGCACCCGGCACGCCCTGGTGCTGTCCGCCGACGGCCTCAAGCTCTGCCACACCGCGGGGTTGAGCGCCGACCAGGCCGACCAGCTGTCCGCGATCGCCTCCGGGCTGCAGAGCCTGGCGCACGGCGCCTCGATCGAGTTCGGGGACGGCAGCGGCGGCGTGCGGCAGTCGATGACCGAGTTCCACGGCGGCATCCTGTGCATCGTGGCGGCCGGCGAGGGCGCGCACCTCGCGGTGGTCACGGACGACGACGCGGACGTGGGCGTGGTCGGCCACAACATGCACGGCCTGATCGAGCAGATCGGCATCCACCTCAGCGCGCCCGCCCGGGAGGCGGACGCGGAGTCCGGCGGGGCCGCCGAGCGCGAGAGCGCCGGGATATGAACGCCGGGCCCGTGCTGCCGGGCCGGGACGATGACCCGGACCGCCTCTACACCATCACCGGGGGTCGCAGCCGCGCTCCGGAGAACGCCTTCGACCTGGTCACCCTGATCGTCGCGGAGCGGCAGCCGGCGCCGGGGATGCAGTCGGAGCACGTCCGGATCCTGCGGATGTGCGAGGCCCCGACCGCCGTGGTGGAGGTGGCGGCGGAGCTGTCGCTGCCGATCTCGGTGGTGAGGATCCTGCTCGGCGACCTGCTGGAGTCCGGGGCGGTCACCGCCCGGCACCCCAGGTTCGCGCCGAACAAGGCCCGGCTGCCCGATCTCGACACGTTGAAGCAGGTGCTGCATGGCCTCCAACGGCTCTGACCTCTCCGCCTCCACCGCCCTCCAGGACGTCCGGCCCGCGGGCCGCACCCCGCTGCGGGCGACCGCCGACAACGCGCTGAAGATCGTCGTGGTCGGCGGGTTCGGGGTGGGCAAGACCACCCTGGTCGGCTCGGTCAGCGAGATCCGGCCGCTGAACACGGAGGAGGTGATGACCCGGGCGGGGGAGGGCATCGACCCGGCCGGCAGCTGGGGCAAGCGCTCCACCACGGTCGCCTTCGACTTCGGCCGGATCACCCTGTCCGAGCGTCAGGTGCTGTACCTGTTCGGCGCGCCCGGGCAGGAGCGCTTCTGGTTCCTGTGGGACCGGCTGTTCAGCGGCGCCCTGGGCGCGGTCGTGCTGGTGGACACCCGGCGGCTGGAGGAGTCCTGGTACGCGATCGACCGGCTGGAGCACCACGGCACCCCGTTCATCGTGGCCCGCAACAACTTCGGCGAACCCGGCCACACCCTGGAGCAGGTCCGGGAGGCGCTGGACCTGCCGCCGGAGGTCCCGCTGGTGGACTGCGACGCCCGTGACCGGGAGTCCGGCAAGCGGGTGCTGATCGAGCTGGTCCACCACCTGGCGACCCTCGCCGGGGCCGACGCGGCCGCACTGGCCGAACCCGGTACGCCGGTCGGGCCCGCCGCGGTCGGCGAGTTCGGTATGCCGGTCGGGCCCGCTGCGGCCGCCGCCCCCGGAGCCCCCGACGCGATCAACGAGGAGAGCACCCCGTGACCGAGCCCGCCGTCACCCCGCCCCCGGGCTGCCCGGCGCACGCCGCCGCCACGCCGCTGTACGGGCCGCGCTTCCAGACCGACCCGGCTCAGCTCTACCGCGAACTGCGCGCCGCGCACGGCCCGGTCGCCCCGGTCGAGCTGGCCGGCGGCGTGCCCGCCTGGCTGGTCATCGGCTACCGGGAGCTGCAGCAGGTCACCGGCCAGCCGCAGCTGTTCGGCCGGGACTCCAGCCGCTGGCACGCCTGGGAGACGCTGCCCGCGGACTGGCCGCTGAAGCCGATGATGGCCCCAGTGCCGTCGATCCTGTACGCCGAGGGCGAGGAGCACGTCCGCCGGTCCCGGGCGGTCACCGACGCGCTGGCCGGGATCGACCCGTACGAGCTGCGCAAGCACGCCGAGGAGATCGCCGACGGGCTGATCGACGAGTTCGCCGGGCGCGGAGAGGCCGACCTGGTCGCCGAGTACGCGCACCGGATGCCGTTGCTGGTGCTCTGCCGGGTCCTCGGCCTGGACGAGGAGCAGGCGCCGCAGCTGATCACGGCGCTGCTGGCCATGCTGGACGGCGGTGCGGACGCCCCGGCGGGCGCCCAGCGGCTGCTGGAGCTGATGCTCGCGCTGGTGCGGGAGAAGGCCGAGCACCCGGGTGCGGACGTGGCCTCGCGGATGCTGGAGCACCCGGCGGGGCTGACCCACGACGAGGTGATGCGCGACCTGCGGGTGCTGCTGATCGCCGGTCACCAGCCCAGTTCGTACTGGATCTCCAACGCGCTGCGGCTGATGCTCACCGACGAGCGCTTCGCAGCCTCGCTGGCCGGTGGCCGGCGCAGCATCAGCCAGGCGCTCAACGAGGCGCTCTGGGAGGACACCCCGACCCAGATCTTCGCCGGCCGCTGGGCGGTCCGGGACACCCAGCTCGGCGGCCAGCGGATCGCCGAGGGCGACATGCTGCTGCTGGGCTTCGCCGGGGCCAACGCGGACCCGTCGGTGCGTCAGCCCGACGGCCGTCCGGCCGAGGGGAACCGGGCGCACATGAGCTACTCGTACGGCGAGCACGGCTGCCCGTTCCCGGCCCAGGAGGCGGCCGAAGTGATCGCCACCACCGCGATCGAGGTGCTGCTGGACCGGCTGCCGGACCTGCGGCTGGCGGTGGCCGAGCATGCGCTGGTGTGGCGGCCCTCGGCCTGGGTGCGCGGTCTGGTGGCGCTGCCGGTCTCGTTCAGCCCGGGTTACTGAGCCCGGGGCGCTCCGCCCGGGGCACCGGGACCTCCCCCCGGGGGGCTGGGCCGGGGAGCCTTGCGGATCTTGGTCGGGCCAGCCAGGATCCACGGGACGTGCACAACCGTTCGAAGACCCTCTACGTCACTACGTCAAGGAGAGTTGCCGCCGATGACCGCTGCCCCGGCCCCGGCCCCGATCGCCCTCGACCCGCTGGCCCGCGACAACGCCGCCGAGGGTGCCCTGCTGCGGGCCGCCGGTCCGGCGGTGCCGGTGGTGCTGCCCGGCGGGGTCGCCGCGTGGGCGGTGACCCGGCACGCGGCCGCGCGTGACCTGCTGACCGACGCCCGGCTGGTGAAGGACGCCCGGCACTGGGCCGCCTACCAGCGCGGCGAGGTGCCGAAGACCTGGCCGCTGATCGGCCTGGCGGTGCCCGGCCCGAGCATGGTGACCACGGACGGCGCCGAGCACCGCCGGCTGCGGGCGCTGGTCGCCCAGGCCTTCACCCCGCGCCGGGTCGAGCTGATGCGCCCGCGGGTGGAGGAGATCACCCACGCGCTGCTGGACGCCCTGGCGGCCGGGGAGCCGCTGGTCGACCTCAAGTCGTCCTTCGCCTTCCCGCTGCCGATGACGGTGATCTGCTCGCTGCTGGGCGTCCCGGAGTCGGACCACGGCCTGCTACGCGACCTGTACGAGCGGTTCTTCGGCGTCAAGCCCGACCCGGAGGGCATCCAGGCGACCGTCGCCGGGCTGAACGCCTTCGTCAACGGCCTGGTCGCGCAGCGCCGTTCGGCGCCGGGCGAGGACCTGGCGAGCGTGCTGCTGGCGGCGGACACCGAGGGCGGGGCGCTCACCGACGCGGAGGCGGCGGCCACCCTGCGGGTGATCATCGCGGCCGGCCACGAGACCACCGTCAACCTGATCGGCAACGCGGTGCGGGCGCTGCTGGCGCACCCGGACCAGCTGGAGCTGGTGCGCGCGGGCAAGGTGTCCTGGGACGCGGTGGTCGAGGAGTCGCTCCGCTGGACGCCGCCGACCAGCAACTTCCTGTTCCGCTTCGCCGCCGAGTCCATCGAGGTCGGCGAGGTGGTGATCCCGGCGGGCGACCCGGTGCTGGTCTCGTACAACGCGATCGGCCGGGACCCGTTGCAGCACGGGGTGACGGCGGAGCTGTTCGACATCACCCGGGATCCGACCCGGCACCTGTCCTTCGGCCACGGCCCGCACGTCTGCCCGGGCTCGCCGCTGGCCCGGCTGGAGGCGGCGGTCGCGCTGCCGGCACTGTTCGAGCGCTTCCCCGGGCTGTCACTGACGGTGCCGGACGGCGAGCTGCGGCCGAGCCCGTCGCTGGTGGTGAACAGCCTGTTGGAGCTGCCCGTCCGGCTCTGGTGACGTCGGGCCCTGGTGACGTCGGGCCCTGGCGATGTCGGGCCCTGGTGACGTCGGGCCCGCCCCGCCCCGCCCCGCCCGGTCTCCGGGCGGGGCGGTGGCGTCCGGTGCGCGCGGTCGGCGGTTTCGGAGGTCACGGTCCGGGCAACGGTGTGGGGGAAGGTCGACCAACGACCTTGGCGGCGGCGGAAGGCTGCGTTAACGTCGTCGAATCGGTTCGGTCGCCCGCTCGCCCTGCGATCCCTGCACGCCCATCTCCGGTACAGCGCAATGTCGTTCAGCCCACCCTAGGCAGCACGCCCTGGCGAGGAGGACCGCATTGACCATCAATCCGAACGCGCCGTCCGCGAGTTACCGCCGTCCACTGGTGGCCGTACCCGCCCTGCTGGCGGCCTTGGTCCTGACCGCGGCCTGCTCGAACAGCTCCGGTGGTTCGGGTGACGGCGGGGCGGCCCGGACGCTGACCGGCGACTGCGCCAAGTACCAGCCGTACGCTGGACATTCGGGCACCACGGTGACGATGTTCGCCTCGATCCTCAGCCCGGAGTCGGACAACCTGGAGAAGTCCTGGGCCGAGTTCAGCTCGTGTACCGGGATCAAGATCAGCTACGAGGGGTCCAACGACTTCGAGTCCCAGCTGCCGGTCCGGGTGGCCGGCGGCAACGCCCCGGACTTCGCGATCATCCCGCAGCCGGGCCTGCTGGCGCAGATGGTGAAGAGCGGCAAGGTGGTCAAGCCGCCCGCCCAGACCGTCGCCAACCAGGACAAGTGGAGCCCGGTCTGGAAGACCTACGGCTCGGTCGACGGCACCTTCTACGCGGCCCCGATGAGCGCCAACATGAAGTCCCTGGTCTGGTACTCGCCGAAGGCCTTTACAGCGGCCGGCTACGAGGTGCCGAAGACCTGGACCGACCTCATGGCGCTCAGCGACCGGATCGCCAAGGCGGGCGGCCCCAAGCCCTGGTGCGGCGGTATCGCCTCCGGCACGGCCACCGGCTGGCCGGCCACCGACTGGCTGGAGGAGGTGGTACTGGGCACGTACGGCGGTGACGTCTACGACCAGTGGGTCGGCCACCAGGTGAAGTTCTCCGACGAGAAGATCACCACGGCGATGAAGACCGTCGCCGACTGGATGCAGAACCCGGCCTGGGTCAACGGCGGTTACGGCGACGTCAAGTCGATCGCCACCACCACCTTCCAGGACGCGGGCGCGCCGATCCTGACCGGCAAGTGCGCGATGCTCCAGCAGGCCTCCTTCTATGAGGCGCAGTGGCCCAAGGGCACCAAGGTCGCCCCGGACGGCGACGTCTTCGCCTTCCACCTGCCCGCCGTCAATTCGGCGATCCCCAACCCGGTCGAGGGCGGCGGCGAGTTCCTGGCCGCCTTCTCCGGCAAGCCCGAGGCGCAGGCGGTGCAGAACTACCTGTCCAGCTCGGACTGGGCGAGCAGCCGGGTGAAGACCGCGACCGGCTGGGTCTCGGCCAACCAGGGCGTGGACAAGAGCCTTTACACCGACCCGATCGACAAGCTCTCCGCGGAGGCGCTGACCGACCCGAGTGCGACCTTCCGCTTCGACGCCTCCGACATGATGCCGGCGGCCGTCGGCTCCGGGCAGGAGTGGAAGTCGCTGACCGCCTGGTTCGCCGAGGGGCAGTCGGTCCAGAAGGTCGCCGCCGACATCGACGCCGCCTGGCCGAGGTAGTCCGACCGTCCGGGCGTCCGGGACCACCCGCCGAGGGCGGTGCGGGGCCACCCACCCGCACCGCCCGCTCCTCTCCCTCCCCCTCCCTCTCTTTCCCTCACCCGCTTCCCCTTCCCGATGGACGAACCGAAGGGATGTGCAGCCATGCCCGTATCCGGCTCCCCGCCGGGCGCCGACTCGCTGGCCGTCGGCGCCTGGGGCGACGCGGCGATCAAGTTCGGCAACAGCTTCGGCGCGATCGCGGGCTTCCTCGGCATCCTGCTGGTGGTCTTCCTGGTGGCCGGGCGCGCCCGGGGCCGGCTGGCCCGCCCGCTGGCCGTCCTGGTCTTCCTCGGCCCGGCGGTGCTGCTGCTGGCGGTCGGCCTGGTGGCGCCGCTGATCCGTACGGTCTACCTGAGCCTGCACGACAGAGATGGCAACGCCTTCGTCGGCGGCGAGAACTTCGGCTGGGCGTTCACCACCGACTCGGTGCGGAAGGTGCTGGTCAACACCCTGCTGTGGCTGGTGGTCGCGCCGCTGGTGGCGACCGGCCTCGGCCTGCTGCTGGCGCTGCTGGTGGACCGGATGCGCGGTCAGTCGGTGTACAAGTCGCTGATCTTCATGCCGATGGCGATCTCGCTGGTCGGCGCCTCGATCATCTTCAAGTTCGTCTACGAGGCCCGCGGCAAGGACCAGCCGCAGATCGGCCTGCTCAGCCAGCTCGCCCACGCGGTGGGCTGGTCGGACCCGCCGAACTGGCTGCTCAGCCAGCCGCTGAACACCTTCCTGCTGATGGCGGTGATGGTCTGGGTGCAGACCGGGTTCGCGATGGTGGTGCTCTCGGCGGCGATCAAGGCGATCCCGGACGAGGTGGTGGAGGCCGCCCGGCTGGACGGCGCGACCGGGGTGCGGCTGTTCTGGCACGTCACGGTGCCGATGATCCGCACCACGGTGATGGTCGTCCTGACCACCGTCATGATCATCACACTGAAGGCCTTCGACATCGTCCGCACCATGACCGGCGGCAACTTCGGCACCCAGGTGCTGGCCAACGAGATGTACTCGCAGTCCTTCGCGCAGTTCGACGACGGGCGGGGCGGCGCCCTCGCCGTCCTGCTGTTCCTCGCGGTGCTGCCGCTGGTGGCCTACAACATCGTCCAGCTGCGGAGGGAGCGTGAGGTGCGGTGAGCACTCCTGAGGCGAAAGCCGTCAGCCGCCGTCCGGTCGTGGGGAACCCCGTGCGGAAGGCCTTCAGCAGCCCCTTGGCCTCGGTGTTCGTGATCGGGGTGACGGTGCTCTGGACGATCCCGACCCTCGGCCTGCTGGTCACCTCGCTGCGTCCCAAGCAGGACGTGACGAAGGACGGCTGGTGGAACGCCCTGCTCCACCCGGACTTCGGCCTCGGCAACTACCACGCGGTGCTGTTCGAGGGCGGCTCCGGCAGCTCCACCGGTCTGCTGCCCTTCCTGGTGAACTCGCTGGCGATCAGCATCCCGGCCACCCTCTTCCCGCTGGTGCTCGCGGCGATGGCGGCGTACGCGCTGGCCTGGGTGCGGTTCCGGGGGAGCGACGCGGTGTTCTTCACGGTGTTCGCGCTCCAGGTGGTGCCGCTCCAGATGGCGCTGATCCCGCTGCTGCGGCTGTTCTCCAGCGGTGCGCACCTGGGGTCGCTGACGCTGATCCCGGCGGTGGACCTCAAGGGCAGCTACGCGCCGGTCTGGCTGGCGCACACCATGTTCGCGATGCCGCTGGCGGTGTTCCTGCTGCACAACTTCATCGCCCAGCTGCCGCGCGACCTGATGGAGGCGGCGGTGGTCGACGGCGCCTCGCACTTCAAGATCTTCCGTTCGATCGTGCTGCCGCTGTGCGCCCCGGCGCTGGCCTCGTTCGCGATCTTCCAGTTCCTCTGGGTCTGGAACGACCTGCTGGTCGCGCTCACCTTCGCCGGAGGGACGCCGGAGGTGGCGCCGATGACGGTCCGGCTGGCGCAGCTGTCCGGGTCGCTCGGCGGGCGCTGGGAGCTGCTCACGGCGGGGGCGTTCCTGTCGATCATCGTGCCGTTGATCGTCTTCTTCGGCCTCCAGCGGTACTTCGTCCGCGGACTGCTGGCGGGGTCGGTCAAGGGGTAGGGCGGGCGGCTCCGGTGGTGAGCCGTGGTGTCAGTGGGCCGCGGGATCTCCCGCCAGTGGTCCCGGGGTCTTCTGAACGTGTTCAGAATCAGCTTTTGAACTTGTTCAGAATCGTCTACAGTCGGCGGCGGCAGGGGCGTCGAGAACGCCCGCCCCGCGGACCGTCCGGAGGACGGCTTCCGCATGCCCGCCGACCACCGAGGGGGACCCATGTCAGGCCCGACCATGCCTGCCCCGACCGATCCGCTGCCCGCCGCCGACCACGGCCTGTCGGTCGACGAGGGTGCGCGGGCCGCTCCGGACGCGCAGGCCGCCCCGGCCTCGCCGTTCGACATGTACCGGCCCGTCGGCCCAGGGCGCTCGCCCGGCACTCCCGCCCCCTCGCGCGGGGACCGGCTGCGCGGCACCGACCCCGAGCAGCGGGCGGCCGCCACCCCCGGGGTCCTGCTGTCCGCCCTGCTCACCGGCCTGCTGACGGCCTGGCTGCTGTACGGCGGAGTGGGTGCCAACCTGCTGATCTGCGGCGCCGCCACGGCCGTCGTCGCCGGCCTGGTCGCCCGTGCGGCCGGCCGCCGGATCCGGCCCTGGACGCTCGTCTGGAGCCTGCTGGCCCTCGCCCTCCTCGCCGTCCCGGCCCGCTGGGACGCGGGCTGGCCCGCGCTGCTCGCCTCCGGCTGCGCGGTGGGACTGGCCTCGCTCGCCCTGCACGGCGGCCGCCGCTGGCCGGGGGTGCTGTTCGCCCTGCCCGGCGTGCTCTGGCAGCTGATCCCGGGTGTGGGCTGGGTCTGGGACGGCCTGGAGGGCCGGCCGCTGCCCGGCGTCGGGCGGATCGTCCCGTTGCTCAAGGCGCTCGCGGTCGCCGCCGTCCTGGTGACCGTGTTCGGCCTGCTGTTCGCCGGTGCCGACGCCGCCATGGCGGACCTGCTGACCGGCCTGATCCCCAGCTTCGACGTCAACCAACTGCCGGTGCGCGGGACGCTGTTCGCCCTCGGGACGCTCACCGCGCTCGCCTTCGCGCACATCGCGGCCGGCCCGCGCCGCTGGGACCGGATGGTGGTCCGCCCGGGCCGCGAACGGCGGCGGCTGGAATGGGCGCTGCCGCTGGTCGCGCTCAACCTGATGTTCGGTGCCTTCGCGGTGATCCGGGCGGTCGTGGTGCTCGGCGGCGCGGACGCCGTGCTGGCCAACACCGGGATGAGTCGCTCCGCGTACGCCCGGCAGGGCTTCTGGCAGCTGAGCGTGATCACCGTGCTGACCCTGGTCGTGGTGGCCGTCGCCAAGCGCTGGGCCCCGCGCACCACGCCGGCCGACCGTCGGCTGGCCCGGATCCTGCTCGGACTGCTCTGCCTGCTCGCGCTGGTCGTGGTCGCCTCGGCGCTCGGCCGGATGTGGTTCTACGTGGACGCCTCCGGGCTCACCAGGCTGCGGCTGTGGGTGCTGGTGGTCGAGGTCTGGCTGGGCGCCGTCTTCCTGCTGCTGATCACCGCCGGGCTCACCCGCGGCAGCGGTTGGCTGCCCCGCGCCGTCGTCCTCAGCGGCATGCTCACCGTCGCGGTGTACGGCCTGATGGGACCGGACGCGATCGTCGCGGAGCAGAACGTCGTCCGGTTCGAGCGGTCGAACCAGATCGACCTGCGCAACGTCCGCGGCCTCTCGGCGGACGCGGTGCCCGCCCTGGACCGGCTCCCCGAGCCGCAGCGCTCCTGCGCGCTGCAGCTGATCCGGCGCGACCTGGACCAGGACACCCGGCCCTGGTACGCGACCGGCGGCTCGGTCGCCGGGGCGCGGCAGATCCTGGCGGAGCGGCCGCTGGTCGAGGGGCCGCTGTCCGGGCGCGGGGCCTGCGCGTGGGCCGGGCTGGAGCCCTGACGGGGCTGGTCGCCGCCGCGGACGGGCACGGAACGCCGCCGGGCCGACCAGGAGCAACATGCTCCCGGCCGGCCCGTGGCTGTTCCGGTGATCCCGCAGGGGGCCGGTGCGGATCAGTGCATCGCGATGCCGGCGCTGTCGCCGCTCGGCAGGTCGCTCGCCTTCGCCTTGATGACGAAGACCGCGACCAGCAGCGCGACCCCGGCGAGCACCGCGCCGACGATGAAGCCGTGCGAGATCCCCTGGGCGAGCACCGAGTTGGCGGCGTCGGAACCCGGCGGGAAGTCGTGCTTCTCCAGCAGGTAGGCGAGCTGGTCCTTTGAGGCGGTCTGCTGGAAGACGGGCAGCTGCGCGTTGAACTCGGGCACGGCGTAGTGCGCGAAGACCGTGGTCAGGATCGAGAGGCCGAGCGAACCGCCGATCTGCTGCATCGAGTTGAGCAGGCCGGAGGCGGCGCCGGTCTCCTCGCCGGGAACGCCCGCGACCGAGAGCAGCATCACCGGGACGAAGATCAGGCCCATGCCGAGGCCGAAGATCACAGTCGGGGCCAGCACGCCGTCCACGTAGCCGCTGTCCTTGTGGATCTGGGTCAGCCAGGTGAGGCCGATGGTGACCAGCAGCGCGCCGCCCGCCATGAACGGCTTCGGGCCGTACTTGGCCTGCAGGGCCGAGGCGACCTGCGCGGCGATGATGATCGACACGCTGATCGGCAGGAACGAGACACCGGCCTTGAGCGGGCTGTAGCCGAGCGGCCCCTGCACGAACAGGACGACGTAGAAGAAGATGCCGAACATGGCCGCGGCCAGGCAGAGCATCATCACCAGGCCGCCGGTGCGGTTGCGGTCGGCGAACAGGTGCAGCGGGGTGATCGGCTGGTCGGTGCGCCGCTCGATCACGATGAACGCGGCCAGCAGGAGCGCGCCGGCGGCGAAGGAACCGAGCGTCACGGGGTCGGACCAGCCGTCCGAGGCGGCCCGGATGAAGCCGTAGACCAGGCCGACCAGGCCGAGCGTCGAGGTGAAGGCGCCGGGCAGGTCGAAGCGGCCCGGGTGGCGCTCGGACTCGGCGATGTAGCGCGGCGCGGCGATCGCGATCAGGACGGCGATCGGAACGTTGACGAAGAACACCCAGCGCCAGTCCAGGTACTCGGTGAGCAGGCCGCCGGCCAGCAGGCCGATCGCGGCGCCCGAACCGGCCACCGCCGAGAAGACGCCGAACGCCTTGTTGCGTTCCGGCCCCTCCTCGAAGTTGGTGGCGATCAGGGCGAAGGCGGTCGGCGAACAGATCGCGCCGCCGATGCCCTGGAGCGCGCGGGCGGCCAGCAGCAGCGTGCTGTCCTGGGCGAATCCGCCCAGCAGCGAGGCCAGGCCGAACAGCAACGTGCCGAAGATGAACACCCGGCGGCGGCCGAGGATGTCACCCGCGCGACCGCCGAGCAGCAGCAGTCCGCCGAAGGTCAGCGTGTAGGCGTTGATGACCCAGGACAGGTCGGTGGTCGAGAAGTTCAGCGCGTCCTTGATGTGCGGCAGCGCGATGTTCACGATGGTCGCGTCGAGCACCACCATGAGCTGGGTGGCCGCGATGACGGCCAGGGTGATGTTCTTCCCCCGGCCCTGGCCGGCCTTCGGCGGTGAGTTCTTGCTGAGCGTGTCGGAGATAGCCACGAATGTGCCCCCTGCTGGCTACGTGCGCGGTGCGGGTGGATGCGGATGGGTGTGGGTGGGTGTGGTGGTGCGATGGTGCGGTGCTTGCGGCGGGTGCGTGAAGGGTCCGGCGCCGGGTGCCCCGGGTGCCCGGGAATGCGGCGGATCCGCCGGCGCGGACAGGCCGCTGCGCGTCGGCGCGGGCTAGGAAGGAACGATGCCGTTCACTAATCTGGACGATAGCCTGGGGTCGATAGTGAACGCAAGCGTTCCTTAGGAGGGTGGCAATGGACCGTTTGATGCGGCGCCTGTCGGCGGACCGGGTGCCGGCGGGATCCGAGGACCCTGCGGCGCCGGAGCTGTCCGGCACACTCCTGCCGGTGCCGACGGTGCCGACGGTGCCGACGGTGCTGGACGCGTCGGAGGTGCCGAACGAGGGGATCGGGCCCTGTTGCCCGATCCGGGCCGCCCGGGAGGCGCTGGCGCGGCCGGTGCGGCGTCGGGGGAAGGAGTTGGAGAACGCGATCTTCGAAGCCGCGCTCGACCAGCTCACCTCCGGCGGTTACGCGCGACTGACGATGGAAGGCGTCGCCGCTGCGGCGCGGACCGGGAAGGCCGCGCTCTACCGGCGCTGGACGTCGAAGGTGGAACTCGTCATCGACGCCCTGGACGCCACTCTGCCACGCCCCTACGGCATCGCCGATCTCGGGTCCACCCGGGCCGAGTTGCTGCAGCTCATCGAGCTGTTCACGGATGCGATCTGCTCCCCGGCGGGTGCCGCCCTGCACGCGCTGATGGCCGAACTCTCCCAGCAGCAGGCCGAGGTGTTCAAGGACTTCATCGTGCAGCGGGTGATCGGGCCGACCAAGGACACCATCCTGGAGATCCTCCGCCGCGGCGTCGAGCGTGGCGATGTCCGCCCCGACGCGGTCAGCCCGCTGGTCGCCGACGTCGTCCCGGCGATGCTGATGTTCCAGATGAAGGTCTCGGAGTCCGACCCGGCCCCCGACTTCGCGGTCCGGCTGGTGGACGACGTACTGGTCCCGATGGTCCGCCGGCCGTAGCCGATCCCGGGGGGCGGGACACCGGGCGGTCCCGGCGCGTCCGTGAGCGGGCTTAGGCTGGAGGCCGCCCCACCGCAGGGGGCCGCCTGTCCGACGGGGTCTCCCCGCCCGGCCGGGCCGCTTTGCCGAACGGAGTCCGTCATGCCCATCGTCCCGCCGACCCACTCCGTGGAACGCTCGCTCCGCCGGGCCGGCGCCAAGGTCGTGGTCGGGCTGGACGAGGTGGGCCGTGGCGCCTGGGCCGGACCGGTCACCGTCGGCGCCGCCGTCACCGGCCTGCGCAAGCCGCCGGAGGGGCTCACCGACTCCAAGCTGCTCACCGAGCTGCGCCGCGAGGCCCTCGCGCCGGTGCTCGCCGACTGGGTCACCGCGTACGCGCTCGGCCACGCCTCGCCGCAGGAGTGCGACGACCTCGGCATGACGGCCGCGCTGCGACTGGCCGCCGTCCGCGCGCTGGAGGCGCTGCCGGTCGAACCCGACGCGGTGATCCTGGACGGCAAGCACGACTACCTCGGCGGCCCCTGGCGGGTGCGCACGGTGATCAAGGGCGACCAGTCCTGCATCTGCGTCTCCGCCGCCTCGGTGCTCGCGAAGGTCCACCGCGACGGGCTGATGGCCGAACTCGGCGAGGCCTGCCCGGAATACGGCTTCGCGGACAACGCGGGCTATCCCTCCCCGGTGCACCGTGCGGCGCTGGAGGAGTTCGGCCCCACCGAGCAGCACCGGCTCTCCTGGGCGTACTTGGACGCACTGCCCAAGTGGCGTCATCTGAAGCGCGGTCGGGACATCATCGGGGCCGGTCGGGGATCCGCCGACGAACAGTTGACGCTCGGTTTCTGACGGTCCGTCTGGAATTGCCGGGTGGGGGCGGCGGATGTCCGGTGCCCAATGGGTGGGGTGCCCGTGCGCGTTCGACTGGCATTTGATAGATATCCGGGTATGCCTGTCTTCCCCGAGGAGCCGGAGATTCACGAGAGCCTCCCGGGCCCCGGCGTTCCCTTCCCCCGCGAGTCGGACGCACAAGCCCTCCACGTGCCCGCCACCGGCGGCGCACCCGCCACCGCACCCACCACCACCGCCGCCGCGCCCCTCCCGGTGCCCGGCCCCCGCCCGGCGCCCCCGCGGCCGGCACCGCCGCGTGCCGACCGTTCGGGACCGCCGCGCCTGATCCCCAAGCCCGGTCCGGCGCCGCGCCGCCAGACCCCCGCCGCGCCGCAGGTCGAGGTCCAGCGCATCGCCGCCACCCCGGCGCAGGCGCTCGACCGCGCCGACGAAGCGGTCGATCGGCTCCTGGACTCGGGCCGCGACCCGGGCGAGATCCTGGTGCTGACCGTCGGTGACGCCCACCCCTGGCAGCAGCACGAGCTGTCCTTCGGTGAGGAGCGTTACTGGGCGCAACTCACCGAGGGCGGTGACGTGTTCTACGCGGACGCCGCGCCGGCCCGGCCGGTCCGCCGCGAGGTGGTCGTCCTGGTGGTCAACGGCGGCTCGCCCGCCCGGGCCGCCGAGGCGTACACCGAGGCGCTCGGCCGCGCGAACAGCCTGCTGCTGGTCTGCGGAGAGGCCGGCCCGACTGCCACGGGGGCGGCCGGAGCCGCACCGGGGCGTCCGGTCAAGGCCTGACCGCAGCTCCGCTCGTCGTCCCCACTCCGGGCCCGGTGCCGTACGGTGCCGGGCCCGGAGTCCTTCCCGCCACCGGCGTCCGGTGGCCGCCCCGCAGCTCGTCGGAGCCTCCCGGACACGGCGGCCGGAGCCGCTCAGGTGCCTGCCGGGCACGGCGGCCGGAGCCGCTCAGGTGTCTCCCGGGCACGGCGGCCGGAGCCGCTCAGGTGTCTCCCGGGCACGGCGGCCGGAGCCGCTCAGGTGCCTGCCGGTACGCGGCGGCGGCCGCAGCCGCTCAACGAGTGCCGGTACGGCGGCCGGGCTCGACGGTGGTGACCCGCGCCGGGATCCACGGCGGCTCGGACTGCGGGGAGCGCGGCGGGGCGTCGACCCGCTTGGCCGTCTCGGCGGCCAACTGCCGCGCCCGTTGGCTGCGCGGGGTGTCGGCGAGCACCGATCGTGGCGGCAGCTCCGTCACGGTGTGCACCGGCCCGTCCGCCCACGAACCCGCGTGCGGATTGCGTCCGCCCCGCCCGTCCCCGAGGACCTGCCATCCCCCCGGGGTGAGCCCGATGTACGAGCCGCAGCGCAGTCCGTGCAGCCCGGCCGCGTCCCGCAGCGCCCACATCCAGGCGCCGTCCTGTTCCGTCCAGCCCGGTGCGCCGTCGCGGCAGCGCAGCAGTAGGGCCGTCCGGGTCGGCTCGGGCCGGCGCAGATCGTGCGGGATGATCCGGCGCAGGTGCGTCAGCAGCGCGTTCCGGTGCTGCCAGCCGTCGGTGTCGTGTGGCCAGGGCGTGAACGAGGCCGAGGCGGCGAGGTGGTGGAGCGCGTCCAACACCGCCACCACGATGGTGCCCGGCTGGGGCAGGTGGCGCTGGTGCAGTTCCAGGACGAAGTCGCGCGGATCGCGCAGCAACGGGATCCCCGAGGCGGTCCAGGTCTCCAGGTCCAGCGACCGTCTGGGCGCCGGACCTCCGGAGAGGGGATGCTGACCTCGGCCGATACCGTTGATCACGATCCTCCTTCCTGGCCCGTGGGCAGGCGGGTGCCTGGGTACGCCGAAGGGCGGATCCAGCGGACCGGGTTTCGGGTACCTCCCAATTCTCAGGGCAACGGGGCCAGAGCGGCAATGATGAAATGATGAACGCCACCCGATAGCCCATGTTCTGCCGGATATGTTCCACGCCCACCCGAGCCCGGTTCGGGTGGTGCCCGGGCGTGATCCACGCCGCGCGAAGGGCATGTCGAACCGTCATCGGCATGGTGGGCACTCCTTTCTCGGGTCGGATCTCCGGTGTGATCGAAATCGCCCGGTCGGCTCCTTTCTGTTAGGCCATTCGAGTGAAGGCGGCTCTGGGGCGGCGGCCGCCCCCCGCCGACTCAGCCCTGTACCGCCAGGACCAGCGGCAACACCGCGCCGGCTCCCGCGCGGCGCAGCAGTCGGGCGGCCACGGTGACCGTCCACCCCGAGTCCACGAGGTCGTCCACCAGCAGCACCGGTCCGCCGGCGGCCGCCACCGCCTGTTCCAGCTCCGGAGGCAGGACCAGCGACCCGGCCAGCGAGTGCAGCCGTTGGGCGCTGTTGCTGCGGGCCCCGTGCGGCGGCAGGCCGCCGGCGTACTCGATCCGGCCGAGCATCGGCAGCCGCCCGATCTCGGCGATCCGCGCGCCGAGGCTGCCGACCAGCTGGGGCCGGGTCGAGGAGGCCATGGTCACCACGCCGACCGGCCGCTCCAGCCGGGTGCCCTCCGTCGTCGCGGGCCCGGCCCAGCCGCCGGGGCCGCGGGCCCAGTCGGCCAGCACCGCCACCAGCGCGTCCACCGCCTCGCCGGGCACCGGTACGTCCGGCGCCTGGTCGGCGAGCAGGGCGCGCAGCCGGTTGCCCCAGCCGATGTCGGACAGCCGGCCGAGCGCCCGGCCGGTCTCCGCCTGCTCGCCCGCCGGGATCCGGCCCTTCAGCGGCACCCCGAGCGCGTCCATCCCGGTCGGCCAGAGGCGGCGCGGCTCGAAGCTCACGCCGGGGCGGCCGAGTGCGGCCCGGGCTGCGGCCAGCGCCTCTGCGGAGACCTCCGGGGTGTGCAGCGGCCCGGCGCAGTTGTCGCACCGCCCGCACGGCATGGCCTGCTCGTCGTCCAGCTGGCGACGCAGGAACTCCATCCGGCAGCCGGTGGTCGCCGCATAGTCGCGCATCGCCCGCTGTTCCGCCTCCCGGGAGGCGGCGACCTTGGCGTAGCGGGCGGTGTCGTACGCCCAGCTCTGCCCGGTGGCCGTCCAGCCGCCCTTGACCCGTCGGACGGCGCCGTCCACGTCCAGCACCTTGAGCATGGTCTCCAGCCGGGCGCGGCGCAGGTCCACCCGGGGCTCCAGGGCGGCGGTGGAGAGCGGGCGGCCGGCCGCGGCGAGCGCGTCGATGGTGCGTCGCACCTGCTCCTCCGGAGGGAAGGCGAGCGAGGCGAAGTAGCGCCAGATCGCCTCGTCCTCGCGCCCGGGCAGCAGCAGCACCTCGGCCCGGTCCACTCCGCGGCCGGCCCGGCCGACCTGCTGGTAGTAGGCGATCGGGGAGCTGGGCGAGCCCAGGTGGACGACGAAGCCGAGGTCGGGCTTGTCGAAGCCCATGCCGAGCGCGGAGGTGGCGACCAGCGCCTTGACCCGGTTGGCCAGCAGGTCGGCCTCGGCGGTGCGGCGCTCGGCGTCCTCGGTGCGGCCGGAGTAGGAGGCCACCGGGAAGCCGCGCTCGCGCAGGAAGGCCGTCACCTCCTCGGCGGCGGCCACCGTCAGGGTGTAGACGATGCCCGAGCCGGGGAGCCGGTCGAGGTGGTCGGCCAGCCAGGCGAGCCGGTGCGCCGGGTCGGGCAGGGCGAGCACGCCCAGGGTGAGGCTCTCCCGGTCGAGCGGGCCGCGCAGCACCAGCGCGTGCTCGTCGGTGCTGCCGGTGCCGAGCTGCTCGGCGACGTCCGCGGTGACCCGGGCGTTGGCGGTGGCGGTGGTGGCCAGCACCGGCACGCCGGACGGCAGGTCGGCCAGCATGGTGCGCAGCCGGCGGTAGTCGGGGCGGAAGTCGTGGCCCCAGTCGGAGATGCAGTGGGCTTCGTCGACGACCAGGAGGCCGGTGGAGGCGGCGAGCTTCGGCAGCACCTGGTCGCGGAAGTCCGGGTTGTTCAGCCGCTCGGGGCTGACCAGCAGGACGTCGACCTTCCCGGCGGCGACCTCGGCCTGGACCTCGTCCCACTCCTCGGTGTTGGCGGAGTTGATGGTGCGGGCGTGGATCCCGGCCCGGGCCGCCGACTCGACCTGGTTGCGCATCAGGGCGAGCAGGGGGGAGACGATCACCGTCGGTCCGGCGCCGCGGGCGCGGAGCAGGGCGGTGGAGATGAAGTAGACCGCGGACTTCCCCCAGCCGGTGCGCTGGACGACCAGTGCGCGGCGGTGGTCGACCACGAGGGCCTCGATCGCCGTCCACTGGTCCTCGCGCAGGCTGGCGGCGGGGCCGGCCAGCTCGCGCAGGACGGCCTCGGCCCGCGCCCGGACCTCGGCGCGGTCGGCGGTGGCGGTGGTGTGGATGTCGGGCTGCTGCATGGCGTCGATGTAACCCCATGCCGCCGACAAGGGGCGAATGCGGACGGGATGGCGGAGTCGAAGGCGGGGTGTATTTCATCCGCTGATCCGCTGAACGGCCGCCGAAATCCACTCTCCGGAGTGGGTTTTGTGTGCTCCGGTCGGGTGAAGGAAAAATCGGGGGCCGAGTTATCCACAGGAAAAGAGAAAGTTCCGGAGTCGTTGTCGGATTGCGCCCACGCTTGCGGCCATGAACGCGATGAACAACGAACACGTCATCCTGTCCCTGGGCCCGGCCTCCGAGCAGCGGCCCGTCGTCATGCGCGGTCCGGCCGACATGGCCGAACTGTTGCCCTACCTCCTGGGGTTCTACCCGGACGACAGCATCGTCGCGGTGGGTCTCCAGGGCCCCGACCTCCACCAGGGCGGGGTCATCCGGGCGGACCTCCCGGCCTCGCCCGCGGCCTGGCCGGCCGCGGCGGACGAGACGGCCGCCCTGCTGGTCGCCCTCTCCGAGCGGCACGGCGGTCGGCCGCTCGAAGTGCTCCTCTACCTCTGCCAGGATCCGGTCGGGGCGCACGCCCCGCCCCCGGCGGAGGCGCTGCGGCCGCTGGCCGACCAGCTGCGCGCGGCCTTCGGACGCAGGGGAGTGGTCGTCAAGGAGTCGCTGTGCGTCTCGGACGGTCGCTGGTGGTCGTTCCTCTGCCGCCGCGAGGGCTGCTGCGATCCGGCCGGCAATCCGGTGCGGCGCGGTCCCGATCCGGGCCCGGCGGCAGCGGCCGCGACGGTGGCGGGCCTCGTGCCGCGCGGCAGCCGGAAGGCGATCGTCGGCGGGCTGGCCCCGGTCGGTCCGCCGGCGGACGCCGCCCAGCGGGAGGCGCTGGCCCGGGCCGAGCCCCTCGCGGGGTCCGTCTCCCGGGAGCAGGGCCTCGAACTGCTGGAGCAGGCCTTCGCCGAGTTCGCGGCAGGTGCCCGGGAGCTCGACGAGGAGCGGACGGCCGGGCTGCTGTTCGCCCTGCGGGACCGCCTCACCCGGGACCGCGGCGTCGAGTTCGTCCGGCCGGACGAACTCGCGCCCGCCGAGCGGCTATGGCGCTTCCTCGTACGGCGGGCCGTCCCGCCGTACGAGGACTGTGCGGTGGCCCCGCTCACCCTGCTGGCCTGGGCCTCCTGGGTCGCCGGGGACACGGCCACCGCCCGGGTGGTGCTCGGCCACGTCCTGCGGCTCTCGCCGGGCTACCTGCTCGCCGAGCTGCTGTACGAGTCCATGAACGACGGCATGACACCGGAGGCGCTGCTCTCCGCTGTCGAGGCCCAGCGGCGGCGGCGCGAGCACCGCGAGGTCGCGCCGCGGAGCGGGGCCGAGTCCGTGGCCGCGGCCGACGACGGGCCGGGGGCGCCGCCGGGGCCGGACCAGGCCCCGGGCGGCGACGCCGGGCAGCGCTCCGGCACGACGGGCGGTGCGCGCCGCCGACGCCGGGGCGGTCGACGGAAGGGCGGGGCCACGGCCTCGGCCTCGAGCCCGGCTCCGGCCGATCGGGGCCCGGACGGCCGCGACCGCTCCGGTGAGCCGGGGCCGTCCGGCAGCGCTCGGGGCTCGGTCGCCCTGCTCCCGGCGCCCGGACGCGGCTCGGGGCCCGGGGCGCGGCCCAGCCGGGGCGTGCGGCTCGGCCGGGCGGGCGCCTGCGCCTCGGCCGCCGTCCGGGCCGGCACGGGCCTGCACCGGTGCCGGGGCGCCCGGCAGGCGGCGAGAGGAGCACGCCGTGCGCACTGAGCCACTCGCCGCCCCACCGATCGGGAGGGGGCTACGCCTCGCCGTGGGCCATCTTGATCAGTCGGTCCAGCACCCTGCCGCCGCTCACCCGCAGGCCGTCGTGCTCCCACTCGTTGGTGATCCAGGTCCGCAGGCCGCGCACCCCGCGGGTGGTCTCCAGCGAGTCGGCGGTGTCCACGTACATGTCGTCGTGGTACACCGCCGCCACGGCCGGCACGGTGTTGGCGGCCAGCCGCGCCGGGTCGTAGAGGTCGGGCCAGTCGGTGCGGGCGGCGAGCAGGTCCGCGGTCTCCTTCAACGGGCGCAGCGCCGGGTCGGTGTCGAACATCCAGGGGTAGATCATCTCCCCGGTGAACAGCACCGGGGCGCCGGTCTCCAGCGCCGTCCGGGCGTCGAACTGCGGGAACTCCTTGCGGACCCGCTCGGCCGACCAGGCGGTGCCGCTCTGGTCAACCGAGCGCTGGCCGTAGATCGACTCGTGCAGCACCGCGTACAGCGGGCCCTCGGCGAAGGAGAGCCTGGCCTGGACGCCGGCCAGGAAGGTGTCGGAGAGCTCGGCCCCGGCCGGGCCCTCCACCCAAGCCTCCTCCAGGAGGTAGTGCAGGGCCCCGGAGCCGCTGCCGCCGCCGAGCATCATCCCGAGTGCCTGGAAGGCCTCGACGGTGAGCAGCCCGCCGTCTGGCAGCGTGGCGGGGGAGTCGGCGAGGTGGGCGGCGATCCGCCGCACGGCCTCGACGTCCTGCGGGAAGCGGGCGTAGTGGTCCTCGTTCTTGCGGACGACGCGCGGGTAGGCGGCGCGGTAGACGTCGTCCGCCGAGCTGCCGAGGCCGGAGAGGCCGCCGGTGATGAAGGCCTCCGTCAGGCCTTCGGGAGCGAAGGAGAGGTAGGTGAGGGTGCAGAAGCCGCCGAAGCTCTGGCCGAGCACGCTCCAGCGCCGGTCGGCGCCGAGCATCCGGTGGCGGATCAGCTCGGCGTCCCGGACGATCGCGTCCGCGCGGAAGTGGGCGAGGTAGTCCGCCTGCTCCTGCGGGCCGCCGCGGCGGGCGAGGGTCTGCCGGGTCGCGGGGGTGGACCGCCCGGTGCCGCGCTGGTCGAGCAGCAGCACGCGGTAGTCGTCCAGGGCGCGCTCCAGCCAGGCGTCCCGGCCGAGCGGGCGGGCGGCCTTGCCGCCGGGCCCGCCCTGGAGGAACAGCAGCCAGGGCAGGTCGTCCCGCTCGCGGCCGGGGGCCACCACCTCGCGGGCGTAGACCTCGATCTGCTCGCCCTCCGGGGAGGTGTGATCGAGCGGGACCTGGAAGACGTGGTCGGTCGTGACAATCCCGGGCAGCCGGCTGACGGTGGACATGCAACTCCTCGGTCTCTGCTGGTCACAGCGGTTGCGTCGCGGTTCGCGGGGTCACCGGGTACGGGCGCCGCGACCCCCGCACCGTATCCTGACCGCGGTCGAGCACCGGTTCGACCGCCGCCGCCCACCGGACTGCGCGGCCGGCCGCGACCCGGCCCCCGCTCCGGGCGCCGGAGCCCGGCTCGGGCCACCGGCGCCGCCGCCCCCTGACGAGGCCTCCGGTGACGGCCCGGCAGTGGTGGCACGACCGCCCGACGGACCGGACCTGACCAGTGGCGGCCCCGGCGGGCGTGACCTGGCGGCGGTGCGTGGCGTTCACCCCAGGGGCCCTGCGCGCGGACGGCGTTCGGATGCGGCCCGGTCCCGGGTGGCCGTCCGATGGCCGGGCCGGGCCGGGTGCGACCGTCGACCCGGCGGCCACGGGGCGCGGGGCGGGGCGTCACCGGCAGGCCGGGGCGCCGGACCTGAGGATGTGCCGGGCACGATGAGGTGCCCGACGCGAAAGGCGCGGAGCGCCGGTACCGGCCCGGTACCGCACACCGCATGGCACGGCCCAACGCCGGGTACGGCCAGACACGGCACACCCGCCGACGGGAGCGACCCCGTCGGCCGGGCACCAACAGCACGCGACCGAGCATGCTCGCGGCCCACCGGCCTGACCGGCCACCGGACCGCCGAGGGGAGGAGAGTCCGGTGACCGCCATGAGGCCACTACAGGCCATGCCGGCCGAGAGCGTGGTCGGCGCGCCCAGACCGGTCGGCCGCCCCGACCAGCTCCCGGCGGCCGGGCCCGCAGGCGCACCCGTCGGCCTCGGACGGCCCGCGACCCCGCCGCGCCCGCAGCCCCCGGCCGTCCACCACGCGCTGCTCTGCGTCAACGCCCCCGCAATGGCCGCCTCCGGCCCGGACGGCCAGCTGCGCGGCCAGGGCCTGCACGGCCTCTACCGCAACGGGGTCCGGGTGCTGGCCCGGATGGAGCTGCGGCTGGGCGGCATGGAGCCGCTGCCGCTCCAGGGCACCCTGACGAGCACCGCCCAGGCCCGCTTCCTCGGTGCCGTCCGCCTCCCCGGCGACCTGGACCCGGATCCAGCGCTCACCGTCGAGCGGCTGCGCCACGCCGATGGCGTGGAGACCGTCACCGTGCGCAACACCGGCGCCCGGCCCGCCCGGCTGCCGCTGGAGATCGCCCTCGGTACCGACCTCGGCCCCGTCGCCGAGATCGCCGCCGGGCACCGCCCGCCGGACCTGCCCGGCCAGGTGCAGTCCGCCGGGCTGCGCTGGTCCGGCCCGGTGCACAGCGCCGTGGTCAGCGCCAAGCCCTCCCCGCACGCCGTCCTCGCCGGGGCCGGGGTGCTCCGCTGGGATTTGGAGGTCCAGCCCGGTGCCCGCTGGTCGGTCGAGCTGCGCGCCGAGCTGGAGACCGCCCCCGGCGGCCCGCGCCCGCCGGGCGGGCGCGGCACCGGTGTCCCGCTGCCCTGGGCCGAACCGGAGGTGCGCAGCGACGACCTGCGCGCGGCTCTGCTGGTCGACCGCTCCCTGGACGCCCTCGGCGGGCTGCTGTTCGCCGACCCGGACCGCCCTACCGACCTCTACCCGGCCTCCGGCGCGCCCTGGCGCTTCGGTCTGGCCCCGGCCGACGCGCTCTGGGCCGCCCGGCTGACCCTCCCGCTCGGCACCCGGCTCGCGGGCGGCACCCTGCGCGCGCTGGCCCGTCGGCAGCAGCTCGCCCCCGCCCCCGGCCGCACCGAGGGCCTGCTGCCCGGCGCCCTGCGGCACGGCGGCCCCGAGCTGCCGCCGACCTGCACGGCCACCGAGGCCACCCTGCTGTTCGTCACCGTGCTGGCCGAGGCCTGGCGCTGGGGCCTGCCCCGGGCGGAGGTCGTCGAGCTGCTCCCGGCCGCCGAGCGGGCCCTGGCCGCCCTGCGCGCGGGCCTGGTCGACGGCTTCGTCACCGACCTGAGCCGCCCGGTGCAGGACCGCGCCGCCCAGCCGGTCGCCGCCCGCGCCGAGGTCCAGGCGCAGGCCCACCGCGCCGCCTTGCACGGCGCCGAGCTCCTGGAGGCCTTCGGCCGGCCGGGCGCCGGGGACTGGCGGAACTGGGCCGCCGGGCTGCGCGGGCGCTTCCGCGAGCGGTTCTGGATCGACGACCTCTCCGGCGGTCGCCCCGCCGCCGGACTGGCCCCGGGCGGCCAGCCGCTGCCGGCCGTCGCCTCCTCCCTGGTGCACCTGCTCGACACCGGGCTCGCCGGCGACGGCGGTCGGCACGAGAGCCTGCTGGACCGCGAGCGCACCCGGCTGCTCGCCCAGCGCCTGGTCGCGCCCGAGCTCGACAGCGGCTGGGGCTTGCGAACGCTCAGCGCCAAGTCCCCGCGATTCAACCCGCTGGGCCACCGTGGCGGCGCGGTGCGGATCCACGAGACCGCGCTGGCGATCGCCGGACTCGCCGAGGCCGGCCACGAGAACGAGGCCGGCACCCTGCTGGAGGGCCTGCTCGCCGCGTCCGCCCACTTCGAAGGGCGGCTGCCGGAGATGTACGCGGGTGAACAGCGCACCCCCGGCTGCCCACCGGTGCCGCACCCGGCCGCCTGCCGCCCGGCGGCGGTCTCCGCGGCTGGAGCCGTCCACGCCGTGTTCGCGCTCGCCGGAGTCCGGCCGGACGTCCCGGGCGGCCGCGTCATGGTCCGTCCGGCCAGCACCGCCCCGCTCGGCGAACTCGAACTGACCGGCCTGCGGGTTGCGGGGGAGCCATTCTCGGTGCGGGTGAGCCGGATCGGCGTGGCGATGGTCGAGGAGGCCTCCGCGGACCTGCAACTGGTCGCCCGCTGACACCGGCCTGTCGACACCGCCTGCCGACACCGCCTGCCGACACTTCCTGTCGACACCGACCACTGATGCCGGGCCCGGCCGCGGCCGCCTGATCAGCGGGTACGACGACCCGCGGTTCCGGCCGCCCGTGCGCGAACCGTGCCGGGCAGCCGCGGTCACCGGCGCTGTGCGCTCCTCGCACGGGCCTGTGCTTATCGTCAGAGAGACGACTATGATCGTCGCCATGTCGCGCTACGATCCGTCGGCCTTCCCCCCGTTCGCAGTCACGGTTGACCTGGTGGTTCTGACGGTGCGCGACCACTCGCTCTGCGCCCTGCTGGTCAGACGGGGTGAGCCGCCCTACCAGGGGTACTGGGCGCTGCCCGGCGGCTTCGTCCGCCCGGACGAGGGCCTGGCCGAGGCGGCCTCCCGCGAGCTGGCCGAGGAGACCGGCCTGCGCGCCCACTCCGCCCCCGGCCACGAGGCGGTCGGGCCCGGCGCGGCCGGTGCCCACCTGGAGCAGCTCGCCACCTACGGCCACCCGCAGCGCGACCCCCGGATGCGCGTGGTCAGCGTCGCCTACCTGGTGCTCGCCCCCGACCTGCCGACCCCCCGAGCGGGCGGCGACGCCAGCAGCGCCCGCTGGGCCCCGGTGAGCGAACTCCTCGGCGAGAACCCGGCCGACGGGGTCCCGCTGGCCTTCGACCACGGTCTGATCCTCGCCGACGGCGTGGAACGCGCCCGCTCCAAGATCGAGTACTCCTCCCTGGCCACCGCCTTCTGCCCGACCGAGTTCACCGTGGGCGAGCTGCGTCGCGTCTACGAGGCCGTCTGGGGCGTCGCCCTGGACCCGCGCAACTTCCATCGCAAGGTCACCGGCACGCCCGGCTTCCTGCTCCCCTCCGGCGGCACGACCACCCGTCAGGGCGGTCGCCCGGCGCAGCTCTTCACCGCCGGCGGCGCGACCGTCCTCAACCCGCCGATGCTGCGCCCCGACTCCTGAGTCGCCAGCCCCGTACCGGCCACCGACCCCTGACCCCCGACCGCCGACCGCCGAACGGCCCCGGTCCGGAGGCCGGCGGGGTGCCCTCGGCGCACAGTGACGGTGGACGCTTCGGTCGCCGGACCGAAGGCCTTCGGACCCTGGGAGCCCCGTGATGGCCGTCAGCGACGACTGCGCCCGGCAGCGAAGCATCATCGAAAGCCTCGTGGCGGACTTCAAGAACCTCACCACGGCCACCGACCGCACCGAGAAGCAGCTGGCCGCCCTGAAGGCCGCGCGCGCCGACCCGCAGACGATCGCCTCGGTGGAGGAGAGGCTGAGCGCGGAGCAGGAGCAGTTGGCCGAGACCGCCGTCGCGGGCAAGTCGGCGGTCGAGGAGTACCAGGGGGAGTGTGTCGACCGGCCGCTCCCTGCCGGTGCCACGGAATTCCTGACGACAGGCGCCCCGGCTTCCGGCCCGGGAACGGGGGGCGCGGCCGGCCGGTCGTAGGCGCCTCCCCCGTGAAACGGAGGATCGGATTTTCCCCTGATCGGGTGAGGTGGGCGGGCGGTGGGCCCGTGGCGGTTCGGTAATGCCCGGAATCGGCGGTGCTGACCCCTAATGTGCTGGCGTCGAGCAGGTCGGCCGAGGGCATGGGAGCAGCCAGCGATGATCCAGATCACCGGACTGACCAAGGTCCACCGCAAGGGCGCCCCGCCCGCGGTGCTCGATCTGACCTTCGACGCCCGGCCCGGGATGGTGACCGTGCTGCTCGGCGACGAGGGGGCGGGCAAGTCCACGGCGCTGCGGCTGATGCTCGAACTCGAACGCGGTCAGGGCATCACGCTCTTCGACGGCCGCACCTACCGCCGGATCCGCCGCCCCGAGCGCGAGGTCGGCGTGCTGTTGCCGGGGCCGGGGGAGGGCGCCGCGGCGCTGTCCGGGAACCCGGGCCGCAAGGCCCGCGGCCACCTCCGGATGCTGGCCGCGGCTGTCGGCGTCCCGGCCCGGCGGGCCGACGAGCTGCTGGAGCAGACCCGGCTGGCCGCCGTCGCCGGCCAGCGGCTGCGCACCTTCTCGTCCGGGATGCACCGCAGGCTCTCCTTGGCCGCCGCGCTGCTCGCGGACCCCGGCACCCTGCTGCTGGACACGCCGACCGAGGGCCTGTCCCTGCGCAACGTCGAGTGGTTCCACTCCTTCCTGCGCTCCTTCGCCGTCGCGGGCGGAACGGTGCTGGTGACCACCCGGACCCCGCAGGAGGCCGCCCAGCTCGGAGACCGGGTGGTCACCCTGGACCGCGGCCGGATGGTGGCCGACCAGCCGGTCGCGGAGTTCTGCCGGACCAGGCTCAGCCCCGAAGTGGCCGTCCGGGGACCGCAGATGGCGCGGCTGGCGGACCTGCTGGTCAGCCAGGGGGCCGAGGTCCGCCGGGACGGGGGCGCGAGGATCGCGGTGGCGGGCATCGACCGCACCGAGATCGGTGAACTCGCCTACCGCCACGGGATCCTGCTGCACGAGCTGGCCGACCGGGTGGTCGAGCAGCCGGCACCCCGGGCCGCCCTGCCGGTCGCCTCCGGACGCTCCGGCCACCTCCTGGTCCAACCGGAACCGGAGGCCGCGCAGCCCGAGTACGACCCCGGGCCCGACCCCGAGTCCAACCCCGACGCCAGCCCCGGTCCGCTCCGGCAGCCCACCGCCCCCGAGGCAGTCCTCCGGGGAGCCACCGTTCCGGAGCCCGCCACGGAGGGCCGCTCCCGCGAGGACACCGTCCGGAGCACCCGCGCGCTCCCCGTCGCCGCTGTGACGGCAGCCCTGCCCGTCCTCGCGGCCACCACCCGGAAGACCGCCCCCGCCCTCGCCCCTGCCCCTGCCCCTGCCCCCACCTCAACCCCAACCGTCGCCGTCGACCGGCTCTTCCGCGACCAGCCCACCCCGGCTGCCGCGCCCCTCCCGGTCGAGCCGGCCCGCACCGCGCCCGCGCCCCACCCACAGCCCGCGCCCAGCCCGGAACCCACTCCCGGGAACGAGCCCGCGCGCCGCCGGGAGAGCGCCGCCGACCTGCTCACCGACGACACCGTCCGCCTCGGCCGGGTCACCACCGACAACGCCCCCGCCACCCCCGACGACCACCGGAGCGAGTGAACCGTGCGTGTCCTGGCCTACGAGCTGCGCCGCCTGCGCGGCCTGCGTTCCACCTGGTTGCTGCTCGCCGCCGTCCTGCTCTGCGACGCGGTCGTGGCCGCCGTCCTGGCGAGCCAGGCCCCGCCCGGCCCGCTGGCCGGCCCGGCCGGGGTGCGGCTGCTGACCGCCGCCGTCCCGCTGATCCCGCTGCCCTTCGCGGCGCTCGGCGCAGGCGTGCTGGGCGCGCTCTCCTACGGGCACGAGGTGCGCCACCCGGGTTTGGCGGCCTCGCAGGTGGCCTACGGGCGCCGGGTGCGGCTGCTGCTGGCGAAGCTGGTGGTGGTCGGTCCGGTGGCGGCGCTGCTGGCGCTGACCACCCTGCTGGTCGACCTGGTGGCCGTGCACCTCGCGCTTCCGGGCGGCGTGACGGTGGCGGCCCGGACGGATCCGGCCGCGCTGTCCGACGGGGTCTCCGCGGCGCTGGGCGCCGTCGGGCCGAGCGGGTCGGCCGGCCTGTCGGGCCCGTTCGCCCCGCTGGCGCCGCTGGCCGGGCACGGGGTGCCGGCCGCGCTGCTGGCCTTCGTCCTGCTGACCGTGGTGGCGGCCTGGACCGGCGTGCTGACCGCCTCGCTGACCCGCAGCGCCGCCGCCGGGGTGCTGCTGCTGTGCGCGCTGCCGCCGCTGCTGGAGTCCGGTGTCGCCCTGCTGCTGCGCCGCACCGGCCGCCCGTGGCCGACCAGGGCGGCGGAGCTGCTGCCCTTCCAGTCCGGGATCGAGTGGGCCTACGGCTGGGTGTACGGCGGAGCGCACGAGGCGGCGGCCGGGAGCGCGGCGTTGACGGATCCGGCACTGCTCGCGGCGGTCGCGGCCCCTGCGGCGGCCCTGCTGCTGGCAGCCCTGCTCGTCCAGGCCCGCCGGCGTTCGATGTAGCCCGCCACCCGCCCGCGCCGGGGGCGGCGGCCGTCCGCCCCCGGGATCCGCCGCCCGGGCGTTGCGCTGTCCCGAAGCACCAAGATCGACCAGCAGTGGCCTTAATGCGCGGTTCTTCCTGATAAGAAGTCAATTATCCAGTCACGGCCGATCACCCTTTCGTGTGCTTTTCACGAGAATTCTCAAGCTGCGCCTGCCGATCGCCGACAAAGGAGGCGTGAGTACCCTTGCGCACCCCACCATGACCCCCGCCCGTTCCGCCGACGGGCCGATCCACGGCCCCGGCGATCTGGACCGCTTCTCGTACGCCGACCGGCCGACGCCGCCGGTGCCCCGCTGGGAGGGCGCCGAGTCCGACATCTCCCGGGTCGGCCGCAAGACCACCAGCAGCCGCGGCCGCGGTCTGCACGGCCAGCTGGTCCAGCAGCTCGGCCAGATGATCGTCTCCGGCGACCTCGGCGCCGACCGTCCGCTCGTGCCGGAGGAGATCGGCCAGCGGTTCGAGGTGTCCCGGACCGTCGTCCGCGAGTCGCTGCGCGTGCTGGAGGCCAAGGGCCTGGTCAGCGCCCGCCCGAACGTCGGCACCCGGGTCCGCCCGGTCGGCGACTGGAACCTGCTGGACCCGGACATCATCGAGTGGCGGGCCTTCGGTCCGCAGCGGGACGAGCAGCGCCGGGAGCTGTTCGAGCTCCGCTGGGCGATCGAGCCGCTGGCCGCCCGGCTCGCGGCCGGCCACGGCCGGGAGGACGTCCAGCAGCGCCTGGTCGAGCTGGTCGAGATCATGGGCCACGCCGCCGCCCAGGCCGACCTGTCCACCTACACCCGGGCCGACGCCGAGCTGCACGGCCTGATCCTGCAGATGGCCGGCAACCGGATGCTGGAGCACCTGTCCGGGATCGTCTCCTGCGCGCTCCAGGTCTCCGGCGGTCCGACCATCTCCTGCGAGCGGGCCTCCGAGTCCTCGGTCAGCCTGCACGCCCGGCTGGTGGACGCGCTGGGCACCGGCGACGGCACCGCGGGCGAGGCCGCGATGCGCGCGCTGCTCACCGTCCACCCCGAGATGGAGCCCTCCGTCCCCGCCCCCCGGGAGCACTGAGCGGGCTGTTCTCCGCGAGCGGGCCCGCACTGCGTGGTCCGCTCCGCCAGGGCCCTCCGGCCGCACCGCGCGGCGCAGCCGGGGGGCCTTCGTGCGGACGCGGCACCCCTCGACGGCCACGCGACGGCCACGCGACGCCCATGCCGAGCGCACCGCGAAGCCCACCAAGCCCGCGCGACCCACCCGCCAAGCCCGCCGAAGCCCACCGAAGCCCGCCGAAGCTCCCGCGAGCTCCCCCGCGAAGCCCCCGCCAGCTCATGTCCCGGCCATGACAACAGGTTCCGCGCGAGTGCGCGATGATGGATGTCGGCCCCGGGCCGCGGGCGCCGTGCGGTGTGACCCGCGACACGAAGGCCATGCGTAACACTTGACGAGTAGCAGCGATGTCTCCTGAGCGGGAGCAGCTCCGGAATACTCCAACATGTCAGAATGCTGTGTTGGTCCGCGGCGCTGCTGCCGTCCTGCAAACCCAGTCCTCAAGCCCGAGTCGGTCGGAATCGACACCGCGCGTCCGACGCGCGATCTCCTTCCCCGCCCGCTCGGGCGGCCGGTACGGGTTCGAGTCCACTCATCGTCCGAGAGGTTGTTCGTGTCGGCCAGCACATCCCGTTCGCTTCCCCCCGAGATCGCCGAGTCCGCGGCTCTGCTGGCGCTCATCGAGCGGGGCAAGGCCCAGGGGCAGATCGCCGGTGACGACGTGCGCCAGGCGTTCGAGGCGGACCAGATCCCGGTCACCAAGTGGAAGAACGTCATGCGCAGCCTCAACCAGGTGCTGATTGAGGAGGGGGTGGACCTCATGGTCAGCGCGGCCGAACCGGCTGGCGCCAAGCGCAAGAGCGTTGCTGCCAAGAGCCCCACCAAGCGCACCGCCACCAAGGCTGTCACCACCCGGACCCCGGCCGCTCCGTCGGCCCCGACCAAGCCGCCCGTGCGGATCGCCCCCGGCGCTCCCGTCGCGGCTCCGGCCGTCGCCGCTGCCGCGGCGCCCGCCCCCACCGTGTCCGCCGACATCACCGCCCTGGAGACGACCACCGTCGTCGCCGAGGCGAAGGCCGTTCCGGCCAAGAAGACCGCCGCCCCGGCCAAGAAGGCCGCGGCCAAGAAGACCGCCGCCCCGGCCAAGAAGACCGCCGCCAAGAAGACCGCCGGCGCCAAGGCCGGCAAGGGCGACGAGGAGCTCATCGGCGAGGAGGAGCTGCTCGAGGATGTCGCGCTGCCCGGCGACAAGGCGGGCGAGGAGGCGGAGCCCGAGGAGGAGTCGCAGGGCTTCGTCCTCTCCGACGACGACGAGGACGACGCGCCGGCCCAGCAGGTCGCCGTCGCCGGTGCCACCGCCGACCCGGTCAAGGACTACCTGAAGCAGATCGGCAAGGTCCCGCTGCTCAACGCCGAGCAGGAGGTCGAGCTCGCCAAGCGCATCGAGGCCGGCCTGTTCGCCGAGGACAAGCTCTCGGCCGCCGACAAGCTCGCCCCCAAGCTCAAGCGCGAGCTGGAGATCATCGCCGAGGACGGCCGCCGGGCCAAGAACCACCTGCTGGAGGCCAACCTCCGCCTGGTGGTCTCGCTGGCGAAGCGCTACACCGGTCGCGGCATGCTGTTCCTGGACCTGATCCAGGAGGGCAACCTCGGTCTGATCCGTGCGGTCGAGAAGTTCGACTACACCAAGGGCTACAAGTTCTCGACCTATGCCACCTGGTGGATCCGCCAGGCGATCACCCGCGCCATGGCCGACCAGGCCCGCACCATCCGCATCCCGGTGCACATGGTCGAGGTCATCAACAAGCTGGCCCGCGTCCAGCGCCAGATGCTCCAGGACCTGGGCCGCGAGCCCACCCCGGAGGAGCTGGCCAAGGAACTCGACATGACCCCCGAGAAGGTCATCGAGGTCCAGAAGTACGGCCGCGAGCCGATCTCGCTGCACACCCCGCTGGGCGAGGACGGCGACAGCGAGTTCGGTGACCTGATCGAGGACTCCGAGGCGGTCGTCCCGGCCGACGCGGTCTCCTTCACCCTGCTCCAGGAGCAGCTCCACTCGGTGCTGGACACCCTGTCCGAGCGCGAGGCCGGCGTGGTCTCGATGCGCTTCGGCCTGACCGACGGCCAGCCGAAGACGCTCGACGAGATCGGCAAGGTTTACGGGGTCACCCGTGAGCGCATTCGCCAGATCGAGTCGAAGACCATGTCGAAGCTGCGCCACCCGTCCCGCTCCCAGGTGCTGCGCGACTACCTGGACTGATCGACGGATCGACCGGTCGGCCCGACCGGCGACAGTGCGAGACGAAGGCCCGGAACCCCACGGTTCCGGGCCTTCGGGCCGTTCGGGGGCGGTCTGTCAGCGTCCGGGTGGTGCTTGTCGCTCGTCCGGGTGGTGGCATACGGGGAAGCGGTCGCGCAGTGTAGTCGATCACCTACGCTGTGCCGGTTGCCTGCTGCCGAGCCTTGTGGAGTCACGGTGCTGACCGACCCGGACCGAGCCGACCTGCCGACCCCCGACCCCCGCCGGGGCGACCCGGCCGCCGCCCGGACGGGTCGCCGCCTGCGGCGGCGGGGCGCCCTGCTGGCGCTGCTCGCGGCCGCCCCCGTGCCGCTGGTGGCGCTCGGGGCGGCCGGCCCCGCCGACGCACAGCGCCGGGTCGTCGGGGGCGGCACCGTGAGCACCGCGGACCATCCGTGGATCGTGGCGCTGGCCAGCCGCCCGCAGTTCGGCAGCGGGCGCTCCGGCCAGTTCTGCGGGGGCGCCCTGGTCACCCCGACCAAGGTGGTGACGGCCGCGCACTGCTTCTACGACGAGTCCAAGGGGCGGGTGGACCGGCCGGGCCTGAAGGTGATCGTCGGCCGGGACGACATGCGCGGCTCGGCCGGCCGTGAGGTGCCGGTCCAGCGGGTCTGGATCCACCCCGACTACAGCTACGCCGCGAACATGAACGACGTCGCGGTGCTCACCCTGGACGAGTCGCAGGGCTCCCGGCCGGTGGTCGAGCTGGTCGGCCAGGGCGAGAGCGGGCCGTACGCGGCCGGGACCGCCGCGCAGGTCTACGGCTGGGGAGACACCAGCGGGCGGGGCGACTACTCGCCGGTGCTGCGCCGGGTGGACGTGCCGATCGTCGCGGACCAGACCTGTGCGCACGCCTACCCGGGCGGGGCGGACGGCAAGTTCGAGGCTCGCGGGATGGTCTGCGCGGGCGCGGAGAAGGGCGGCAAGGACGCCTGCCAGGGCGACAGCGGTGGGCCGCTGATCGTGGCCGGCCGGCTGGTCGGGCTGGTGTCCTGGGGGACGGGCTGCGCGGAGGCGGCGCACCCGGGGGTGTACACCAGGGTGTCCTCGGTCACGGACGCGGTGCGCTCGGCGCTCTGAGTGCTCCGTGCTCTGAGTGCCCCGTGCTCCGAGTGCCCGATGCTCTGAGGGTACGGTGCGTTGAGGGTCCGGTGCTCTGGGTACTCGGTGCTCTGGGCGTCGCCGCGGGTGATGGCGTGCTGACGTTCTGATGCCGTTTCGGCTCCGGCCCGCCGCGAGACCGTCAGGACAACGCTGCCGACGGCCCGCGCGGGGGCGAACGCGGGAGAACGGCCAGGAGAACATCGGAGCCGGGTGACCGGCCCCCGAAGGGGCCGGTCACCCGGCTCCCCGGTCGCGCGCGGTGCGCGGCCGGACACAGCTCGGCGCTGGCTGCTGGTGATGGCGCCTGGGATCAGCGCTCTTCTTCGGCGGCCGTCGCGTTGGTGCTGGTGGTGAGACGGCCGCTCTCGTCCTGTATCTCCACGGCGATCTTCTTGAGCTCCGGCTCGAACTTCCGGCCGTGGTGGGCGCAGAAGAGCAGCTCTCCGCCGCTGGCGAGTACGACGCGCAGGTAGGCCTGGGCGCCGCAGCGGTCGCAGCGGTCAGCCGCGGTGAGCGGGCTCGCAGGTGTCAGAACAGTAGTCACGTCGCCTCTTCTCTAGCTCGACGAGCTGTCGTACCAGGGTCAACATCCAACCAGGCCGAAAACGTTCCCGCTCGTGGCTTTTCTTCTCTGAGGATTCTGCTGTGTTGATGAGGAGGTGCCCCGGGCGTCGGTGGTTCATGCGTACCGAATCCCGGGATCCGCCCGTGCCTCGAACGTCCGATCGGGACCGGGGTCGAGGTCCGCGTAGCATAATCCTCTGCCGGGTTGGAGCATAAGCCCCGTCCCGGGCCCCGGTAGCCTGCATAACGGCAGTTCCGGAGCCTGTGCCGGACCCCACGATCCGCCAGGACCGGTGGTACCGGGAGGAGATGGCGCCCCCGGGGCCCACACCCGGGCGCGGTGCTTGTTCGCGCAGCGCGTACAAGCTGCGCGGGGCCGGCCCGTCGTGCTGTGCACCCGTCGCAGGGGCGCGAGCACACAGAGCGACGACTGTCGGTGCGGCGTGCTGCACTGGCGGTTGGTCCGGATGCGTCCGGATGTGACCGATGAGACAGAACTTCACCGAGGAGAGTGCCGCGTGAGTGCCGAAACGACCGTGCCGTCCGCGCTGCTGGCCGGCGACGACGGTTCCAACTACACCGCGCGGCACCTGCTCGTCCTGGAGGGCCTGGAGGCCGTCCGCAAGCGCCCCGGCATGTACATCGGCTCCACCGACAGCCGGGGCCTGATGCACTGCCTCTGGGAGATCATCGACAACTCGGTCGACGAGGCGCTGGGCGGCTACTGCGACCGCATCGAGGTCCTGCTGCACCCGGACTCCTCGGTGGAGGTCCGCGACAACGGCCGCGGCATCCCGGTCGACGTCGAGCCCAAGACCGGGCTGTCCGGCGTCGAGGTCGTGATGACCAAGCTGCACGCGGGCGGCAAGTTCGGCGGCGGCTCGTACGCGGCCTCCGGCGGTCTGCACGGCGTCGGCGCCTCGGTCGTCAACGCGCTCTCCGCCCGTCTGGACGTCGAGGTCGACCGCAGCGGCCACACCCACGCGATCAGCTTCCGCCGCGGCACCCCCGGCATCTTCACCGAGGCCAGCCCGGACGCGCCCTTCGAGCCCGCCAACGGCACGACCCGGACCCGCAAGGTGCCGAAGACCCGCACCGGCACCCGGATCCGCTACTGGGCCGACCGGCAGATCTTCCTCAAGGACGCCAAGCTCTCCCTGGAGCACCTGCACAACCGCGCCCGGCAGACGGCCTTCCTCGTCCCCGGTCTGACCATCGTCGTGCGTGACGAGCGGCTCACCGAGAGCGAGAAGGTCGAGGAGTCGGTCTTCCACTACGACGGCGGCATCGCCGAGTTCTGCGAGTTCCTGGCCCCCGACAAGCCGGTCAGCGACGTGGTGCGGCTGCAGGGCGAGGGCACCTTCAAGGAGACCGTGCCGGTCCTGGACGAGCTCGGCCACATGACCCCCACCGAGGTCACCCGCCACCTCGGGGTGGACATCGCGCTGCGCTGGGGTACCGGGTACGACACCACCCTGCGTTCCTTCGTCAACATCATCGCCACCCCCAAGGGCGGCACCCACGTCACCGGCTTCGAGCGCTCGCTGGCCAAGACCGTCAACGAGGTGCTGCGCGCCAGCAAGCTGCTGCGCGTCGCCGAGGACGACATCACCAAGGACGACGCCACCGAGGGCCTCACCGCCGTGGTCACCGTCCGGCTCGCCGAGCCGCAGTTCGAGGGCCAGACCAAGGAGGTGCTCGGCACCTCGGCGGCCAACCGGATCGTCGCGGCCGTCGTCGCCAAGGAGCTCAAGGCCTTCCTCACCTCGGCCAAGAAGGACCAGAAGCAGCAGGCCCGGTCCGTGCTGGAGAAGGTCGTGGCCGCCGCCCGCACCCGGGTCGCCGCCCGTCAGCACAAGGAGGCCCAGCGCCGCAAGACGGCGCTGGAGACCAGCTCGCTGCCCGCCAAGCTGGCGGACTGCCGCAGCGACGACGTCGACCGCAGCGAACTGTTCATCGTCGAGGGGGACTCCGCGCTCGGCACCGCCAAGCTCGCCCGCAACTCCGAGTTCCAGGCGCTGCTGCCGATCCGCGGCAAGATCCTCAATGTGCAGAAGGCCTCGGTGAGCGACATGCTCAAGAACGCCGAGTGCGCCGCGATCATCCAGGTGATAGGGGCCGGTTCGGGCCGCACCTTCGACATCGACCAGGCCCGCTACGGCCGGGTGATCTTCATGGCCGACGCCGACGTCGACGGCTCGCACATCCGCACCCTGCTGCTGACCCTCTTCCACCGGTACATGCGGCCGATGGTCGAGCAGGGCCGGGTCTTCGCCGCCGTCCCGCCGCTGCACCGGATCGAGCTCACCAACCCGAAGCGCGGCCAGGAGAAGTACCACTACACCTACTCCGACGCCGAGCTGCGCTCCACCCTGCTGGAGTTCCAGCGCAAGGGGCAGCGCTGGAAGGAGCCGGTGCAGCGGTACAAGGGTCTGGGCGAGATGGACGCCGACCAGCTGGCCGAGACCACCATGGACCCGCGCCACCGCACCCTGCGCCGGATCAACCTGGGCGACCTCGAGCAGGCCGAGCGGATCTTCGACCTGCTGATGGGCAACGACGTCGCCCCGCGCAAGGAGTTCATCGTGGACTCGGCGGCCACCCTGGACCGCTCCCGCATCGACGCCTGACCCGGCCGGGCGAAGGGCCCTCCACCCACGGGTGGAGGGCCCTTCGCCATCGGTTCCACCCGGGGTCCACCCCGGCTCCGATCAGCGGGGAGCGCCGGATCCGTAGCGTCGGAGAGGTCAGCAACAAGCCTCTCCTCGAGACGGAGAATCCGATGGGATCCCTCGCCAACCTCCTCGTGATCGTCGCGGTGGTGGTCCTGGTGGTCGGACGCCAGATGCGCGTCCAGCGACTGGACACCGAACGCCGCTTCTGGCTGCTCCCGCTGATCCTGGGTGTGCTCGCGCTGCGCGACCCGCAGATCATCGACCACCAGCACACCGCGCTGTCGGCCGCCCTGCTCGCCGCCGGACTGGTCACCACCCTCGGGATGGGGACGGTCTGGGGCTGGACCGTCCGGATCTGGCGGGCCGCCGACGGCAACGTCATGGTCAAGGGCACCAAGGCCACCCTGGCCGCCTGGGGCGGCATGCTCGCCGTCCGGATCGGCCTGTACGCGGCCGGCTCGGCCCTGGGCGTCCACCAGGCGGGCAGCTCGCTGATGCTCGGCATGGCGGTCCTGCTGCTGGTCCGCTCGCTCGTGGTCAACTGGAGGGCCCGGACGCTGGAGCCCGCGCGGGCGACCGCCGTACTGCACTGATCCGCCGCCGTGAGCACCGAGGAGGCAGCTTTGCCCGGGTGGTACTGGACCCGCTGGCAGTCCCGGGAGGGGCTGGAGCGCGAGGCCGAGAGCCGACCGCGGCGGGTCCTCACCGTGTTCGGCCGGGCCGTCCTGCTGGTCGTCATCGGGTGGGGGACCTTCTCCGGCGGCAAGTACGCGGGCTGGGCGGCAGCGGCAGCGGCCGCCGGGCTGGCCGCGGCCTTCGGGCTCTGCGCGGTGTACCTGCGGGTCAGCCGGGAACAGCACCCGGCGGCCTCCTACCTGCTGACCGCGGCCCTGATCGGGGCCGGTTGGCTCGCCAACTGGGGACTGGCCTACACGCTGGCCGACTTCCTCTGGATCGGGCTGGCCGTCACGGCGCTGATCCGGCTGCCGCCCGCGCCCGCGCTGCTCGCCGCGGCGGCCGCGCTGGGCTCGTACACGGCGGCCTCCCCGGCGAGTTGGCTCAGCGTCGCCGCCACCATCGGAGGGTCCGTCCTGGTCGGCGTCCTGCTGCGGCTGGACATCGAGGCGCGCGGCACCGCCCGTCGGCTGCTGGTCCAGGAGCGGGCCGTCCGGGCCGCCGAGGCGGAGAACGCGGCGCTTGCCGAACGGGCCAGGATCGCCCGGGAGATCCACGACGTGCTGGCCCACAGCCTCTCCGCGCAACTGGTCCACCTGGAGGCGGCCCGGCTGATGCTGGACGCCGGGACGGACCGCGCGCAGATCCGCGAACGGGTCGTCGCCGCACGGCGGATGGCGCAGGACGGGCTGGTCGAGACCCGGCAGGCGCTGTCCGCGCTGCGCGGGGAGTTCACGCCGGTCGGGGAGTTCCTGGTGGAACTGGCCGGGCGGGAGCGGGCCCGGCTCACCGTGACCGGCACGCCCCGGCCGCTGGCCGCCGAGGCCGGTCTGGCGGTGCGGCGCACGGCGCAGGAAGCGGTGACCAACGTCCGCAAGCACGCGCCGGGCGCCCACTGCTCGATCGAACTGCGCTACCTGGACGACGAGGTCGAGCTGGAGGTGCGCAACACCCGGGCGCCACGTGGCCAGTCGGCGGGTGAGCTGTCCTCCGGTGAACTGGCCGACAGCGGCAGCGGGTACGGTCTGCTGGGGATGCGCGAACGCGCGGAACTGCTCGGCGGCGCCCTGCTGGCGGGCCCGGACGACGGAGGGTGGCGGGTGTTGCTGCGGGTGCCGGCATGAACGGAGCGGTCACCAGGGTGTTGGTGGCGGACGACCAGACCGTGGTGCGCGAGGGCATCGTGATGCTGCTGGGACTGCTGCCCGGCATCGAGGTGGTCGGCGCGGCGGCGGACGGGGAGGAGGCCGTCACCCTGGTGGAGCGTCATCACCCGGACGTGGTGCTGATGGACCTGCGGATGCCGCGGGTGGACGGCGTCGAGGCCACCCGGCGGATCCGGGCCGCGTACCCGGGGACCGAGGTCGTGGTGCTCACCACCTACGCCGACGACGAATCGCTGTTCCCGGCGCTGCAGGCCGGAGCGCGCGGCTACCTCACCAAGGACGCCGGCGGCGAGGAGATCGCCAAGGCCATCGCGGACGTCCGCGCGGGTGCGGCCGGGCTCTCCCCGCAGGTCCAACTCCGTTTGCTGGAACGGCTTGCGGAGGGTCCGGCGCAGTCCGCGGCACCGAGCGCACCGAGCGCACCGAGCGCACCGAGCGCGTCGAGCCCGGAGCGGCCGGCCGCCAGGGGCGGGGAGCTTCCGGACGGGTTGACGGTGCGGGAGGCCGAGGTGCTCGCGCTGATCGCCGAGGGGCTCTCCAACGCGGAGATCGCCCAACGGCTGTTCGTCAGCCAGGCCACCGTGAAGACGCACATCAACAACCTGTTCGCCAAGACCGCGGTGCGGGACCGCGCGCAGGCGGTCGCGTACGCCTTCCGGCACGGAATCACCGGTACGCAGCAGTAGTCGGATGAGCGTCCGTCAGATGATCGATCACCTCATTGAGTGAACGTATCTGCGATGGTCAGGGACGGTGTCCGGCGGCCTCCATGATGGTTCGGGTCAGAACGCCCGCCCCGGCCCAGGAGCAGCAGTGCCACAGCAGCAGACCAGCAGTCCCGGCCAGGGGCAGCGATTCGACTGGTGGGCCGCTCCGGCCACCGCCACCGCTTCCGAGCCTGCTGCCGCCCCCCGCCGAACGGCCGTACCGGTCCAGCCGGTGCCCACCCGTCCGGCCGCCGCCCGGTCGGCCGCTCCCGAGCCGGTGGCCGCGCCGCTCGCCCCCACCGCCCGGCCGGCCGCTCCGGTCGGGCCGCCCGCCGTGCCGCCTCGGGTACCGGCCGCCGCGGCGCCGCCCGCCCCGGCCGTCGCGCCGCGGGAGCCGGCCCCGCCGGTGAGCACCACCGACAGCACCGAGGTCTACCGGAGCGTCCAGGCCAGCGCGGCCTTCCAGGACATCCGCCGCAGCTACCGCGCCTTCGTCTTCCCGGTCAGCGGCGCCTTCCTCGGCTGGTACCTGCTGTACGTCGCCGCCGAGGCCGCCGCGCCCGGCGCGATGCGCAGCCCGGTGGCCGGCCCGCTCAACGTGGCCTGGGTGCTCGGCCTGCTGCAGTTCGCCTCCACCTTCCTGCTCACCTGGCTCTACGCCCGCAACGCCCGGACCAAGCGCGACCGCGCCGCCCTGGGCCTGCGCTGGGACACCCAGGACCAGCTGCGGTGACGGCCACGACCGGCGTGCTGACCACCGCCACCCCGCCCCCCGTCGCCCCCGCCGGCCAGCACCACGGCCTGGCGATCGCGCTGTTCGCCGTGATCGTCCTGGTCACCCTGGGGATCACCCTCTGGGTCGGCCGCCAGGGCAGCGCCGCCGAGGACTTCTACGCCGGCGGGCGCGACTTCACCCCATTGCAGAACGGCTTCGCCCTCTCCGGCGACTACCTCTCCGCCGCCTCCTTCCTCGGCGTCGCCGGGCTGATCGCCCTGTACGGCTACGACGGCGTGCTCTACAGCATCGGCTTCCTGGTCGCCTGGCTCGTCGTGCTGATGCTGGTCGCCGAACTCGTCCGCAACGCCGGGCGGTACACCCTCGCCGACGTGCTCGCGCTGCGGCTGCGCCGCCGCAAGGTCCGGGCGGCGGCCGGCGGCGCCAGCGTCGTGGTCACCCTGCTCTACCTGGTCGCCCAGATGGTCGGCGCCGGCTCGCTGGTCGCCCTGCTGCTCGGCACCAACAGCGCCCAGGCCCGGACCTGGACCATCATCGCGGTCGGCGCCCTGATGATCGTCTACGTCACGATCGGCGGGATGCGGGCCACCACCTGGATCCAGATCGTCAAGGCGGTCCTGCTGATCGCCGGTTCGGTGCTGCTCACGGTGCTGCTGCTGGTCCGCTTCCACGGCGACCTGTTCGAGCTGATGCGCCAGGCCGCCCGGCACAGCGGCGCCGGACAGCGCTACCTCGAACCCGGGCTCAAGTACGGCGCCACCTTCACCAGCCGGCTGGACTTCTTCAGCCTCGGCCTGGCCCTGGTGCTCGGCACCGCGGGCCTGCCGCACATCCTGTCCCGCTTCTACACGGTGCCCACCGCGCGGGCCGCCCGCCGCTCCACGATGTGGGCGATCGGCCTGGTCGGCGGCTTCTACCTGATGGCCATCGCGCTCGGCCTGGGCGCCACCGCGCTGGTCGGCTCCGCCGAGGTGCGGCACGCCAACTCGGCCGGGAACACCGCCGTCCCGCTGCTCGCCCTGGTGCTCGGCGGCGGCAACGGCAGTACCGGCGGGGTGGTGCTGTTCGCGCTGATCTCGGCGATCGCCTTCGCCACCATCCTCGCCGTGGTCGCCGGGCTGACCCTGGCCTCCTCCGCCGCCTTCGCCCACGACATCTGGGCCGGCGCCTGGCGGGGCCGTCGGCGCCGCGTCGCCGCGGCGGGGACCCACCGCGGCGACGCGGAGGAGGAGGGCGCGGAGAACCCGAGCGAGCAGCAGGAGGTGGTGGTGGCCCGGTTCGCCGCCGCCGGGATCGGCGCGGCGGCGATCGTGATCAGCCTGTACGCCCAGCAGCTGAACGTCGCCTTCCTGGTCGGCCTGGCCTTCGCGGTGGCGGCCTCGTCCAACCTGCCGGTGCTGCTGTACAGCCTGTTCTGGTCGCGGTTCACCGCCCGGGGCGCGGTCTGGTCGGTGTACGGCGGGCTCGTCCCGGCGATCGTGCTGGTGTTCTTCTCGCCGGTGGTCTCCGGTACCAAGGTGGCGCTGTTCCCCGGCGTGGACTTCCACTGGTTCCCACTGGAGAACCCCGGGATCGTCTCCATCCCGCTCGGCTTCCTGGCCGGCTGGATCGGGACGCTCACCTCTCCCGAACCGGCCGACGCGGACCGCTTCGCCGAGCTGGAGGTGCGCGCCCTCACCGGTGCGGGCGCGGCCTAGGGTCGCGCCCCGGATCCGGGGGCGGTCAGGCCCGGGCGGCCAGCCCGTAGCGGTGCTCGGGGCGGCCGGTGTCGCCGTAGCGCAGGGTCAGCCGCAGCCGGCTGTCGCGTTCCAGCTGCTTGAGGTAGCGCTGGGCCGTCGAGCGGCTGAGCCCGGTTGCGTCGGCGACCTCCTGGGCGGACAGCGGCCGGCCCGCCCGGCGCAGCACGCCCAGCACCAGGTCGGTGGTGGGCGCGGAGTGGCCCTTCGGCAGCGTCCCGGCGGGTGCGGCGGCGCTGCGCAGGGTGGCGAACAGCCGGTCCACCTCGTCCTGGCCGGCCTCCCGGGCCGGTGCGGCCAGTGCGTGCCGCAGCTGGGCGTAGCAGACCAGCTTGTCCCGCAGTCCGCCGAAGGTGAAGGGCTTGACCAGGTACTGCAGGGCGCCGTGCTGCATCGCGGCGTGCACGGTGGAGACGTCCCGGGCGGCGGTCACCATCATCACGTCGCAGGTGACCTGGCGCTCCCGCAGCCGGCGGACCAGGGCCAGGCCGGTCTCGTCCGGCAGGTGGTGGTCCAGCAACAGGAGGTCCACCGGGCGGCGTTCCAGCGCGGCCAGGGCCTCCCCGGCCGAGTGGGCGGTGCCGGTGACCCGGAAGCCCGGCACCTTGGCCACGTACGCGGCGTGCACGTCCGCGACCCGGAAGTCGTCGTCCACCACGAGTACGTCGATCATCACGCCTCCACGAGCTGAGTGGTGAGCAGGGCCTCGGGCAGCTCGACGGTGAACCGGGCGCCGCCGAGCGGGCCGGTGTCGAGCACGATCCGGCCGCCGGTCCGTTCGACCAGCCGTCGCACCATCGCCAGGCCCAGCCCGCGCGGACGGTGCGCGGGCGCGTCCTTGCTGGTCCACCCCTCCTCGAAGACCTGCTCGCGCAGGTCCTCCGGGACGCCCGGGCCGCTGTCCGCGACCTGGAGCAGCAGGGTGGAGCCGGCCGCCGCCAGCGTCACCTCCAGCCGCCCGGCGCCGCTGGGCACCAGGGCGTCCACCGCGTTGTCGATCAGGTTGCCGAGCACCGTGACCAGCGCCCGGGCGTCCACCACCGCGTCCGGCAGGTGCGCCGCCGGGGCCAGCACCAGCCGCACCCCGCGCTCGCCGGCCACCGCCGTCTTGCCCGCCAGCAGCGCCGCCACGTGCGGGTCCTGCACCTGCTCGGCGATCCGGGCGGCGACCACGGCGTGCGAGCCGGACTGCTCCGAGATGAAGGCCACCGCCTGCTCGTGGCGGCCGAGTTCGAGCAGGCCGAGCAGGGTGTGCATCCGGTTGGCGTGCTCGTGGTCCTGGGCGCGCAGCGCCTCGGTCAGGCTGCGGGTGGTGTCCAGTTCGCGGACCAGTGACTCCAACTCGGTGCGGTCGCGCAGCGTCACCACGGCGCCTTCGGCGGTGGCCGTCCGGTTGACCACCAGCACCCGGTCGTCCCGGACGGCCGGCAGGTCGGTGCCGGTGATCCGCCCGGTCAGCACGTCGGCCAGCCGGCCCGGCGGCAGCACCGCGGCGATCGGGTGGCCGGTGCAGTCCTCGGGCAGGCCGAGCAGCCGCACGGCCTCGTCGTTGGCCAGCCGGATCCTGCCCCGCTCGTCCAGTGCCACCAGGCCCTCGCGGATGCCGTGCAGCATGGCCTCGCGCTCGACCAGCAGCGCGGAGATGTCGGCCAGCGCGATGTTGTGGGTGCGGCGCTTGAGCCGGCGGGCCAGCACCAGGGTGGCGAGGGTGCCGGCGGCCAGGCCGGCCGCGGCGCACAGCAGGATGCCGGTGAGCATCTTCAGCAGGCGGCGGCGGATCGAGTCGTCGCTGATCCCGACCGACACCTCGCCGACGATCCGGCCGTCCGCCGTTCGCAGCGGCACCTTGCCGCGGGCGGTGCGGCCGAGGGTGCCCTGCTGGATCGCGGTGACGCTGCGGCCGCTGAGCGCGGGCTCGGGGTCGGTGCTGACCCGGTGGCCGATCCGGGCCGGGTCGGTGTGCGAGAGGCGGATGCCGTCCAGGTCGGTGACCACGACGAAGCTGGCGCCGGTGGCGAGCCGGATCTGCTCGGCGTTGCGCTGCGCGGTGACGACGTCCCGGGCGTCGGCGGCCCGGGCGATGGTCTCGTCGGTGGCGGTGGCCTGGGCGATGGACAGCGCGCGCTGCATCGCGTCGTGGTCCAGTTCGTTGCTGACCGGGGCCAGGAACAGCCCGGCGGTCACGGCGGTGACGCCGACGGTGACGACGGTCTGGCTCAGCAGGAGCTGGGCGAAGACCCGGCGGGGCCAGTGGGGGAGCTTCATCCTGGCCTCCTCTCGTCGGGGGCGAGGTCCTTCAGGGGTGGAGTCGGGACACCCTATGTTTCCGATGTGTTTCTGTCAGCCCGCGTCCCCGCAGTTGTAGCGGAAGCAAAAGGAGCAGAACACCCCTCAAAGCGGAGAAGTCGCACTACGCGGAGAAGGCTCCCGCCGGGGCCCGGACCGCTCCTACCTTTCCGGGGCAAGCACTGACCCGGGAGGAATGAATGACCGATACCCCGGCGATCGAGCTGACCGGCGCGACGAAACGCTTCCGCACCCCCTCCGGTGCGCTGCACACCGCCGTCCGCGATCTCGATCTGACCGTCGCCCAGGGCGAGTTCGTCGCCGTCGTCGGCCCCACCGGCTGCGGCAAGTCCACCACGCTGACCCTGGTCAGCGGTCTGGAGGAGCCCACCGAGGGCGAGGTCCGGGTGTACGGCGAGCCCGTGCGGGGGATCGACCCCAAGGTCGGGTTCGTCTTCCAGCAGGACGCCGTCTTCCCCTGGCGGACCGTGCTGTCCAACGTGATGGCCGGGCCGCGCTTCCGCGGCGTGCCCGCCGCCGAGGCCCGGGAGCGGGCCCGGGACTGGCTTGCCCGGGTCGGCCTGGCCGCCTTCGAGGACCGCTACCCGCACCAGCTGTCCGGCGGCATGCGCAAGCGCGTCGCACTCGCCCAGACCTTCGTCAACGACCCGACCATCCTGCTGATGGACGAGCCGTTCTCGGCGCTGGACGTGCAGACCCGCGCCCTGATGTCAGACCAGCTGCTGGAGCTGTGGGCCGGAACGGGGTCTTCGGTGGTGTTCGTCACCCACGACCTGGACGAGGCCATCGCCCTCGCCGACCGGGTCGTCGTGATGACGGCCGGGCCGGCCACCGTCAAGGAGATCTTCCCCGTCGACCTGCCACGACCGCGCACCGTGGAGGCCGTCCGGCTGGAACCGAGGTTCGTCGAGCTGTACCGCGAGATCTGGGCCTCGCTCGGCGAAGAGGTGCGCATCACCCGGGAGAGAGGAGCGGGTCGTGCCGCTTGAGACCGCGTCCGAGACCGCTTCGACCGCCGCCGGGAAGCCCCCGGCCGTCACCAGCAGGACCGAGGCCCGCGAACGGGCCGCCCGCAACCGGAAGTTGACCGTCTACGCGGCCCGGATCGGGGTGCTGGTCGCCTTCCTCGGCCTGTGGGAGGTGTGCGCCCGCACCGAGGTCATCGACCCGTTCAACTTCTCGCAGCCGTCCAGGATCTGGGACCAGATCTGGCAGTGGATCACCCACGGCACCGCCCAGGGCTCGCTCGGCGAGCAGATCGGCTACACCCTGTACGAGGCGCTCACCGGCTGGGTGATCGGCGTGGTCGGCGGTGTGCTGCTGGGCATCGCGCTCGGCCGGATCCGGTTCCTGGCCGATGTGTTCGGGCCGTACATCAAGGTGCTCAACGCGATCCCGCGGATCGTGCTCGCCCCGATCTTCCTGATCTGGTTCGGCCTCGGCCCGGCCTCCAAGGTCGCCTCCGCGGTGGTGCTGGTGTTCTTCCCGGTGTTCTTCAACGCCTTCCAGGGTGCCCGCGAGGTGGACCGCAACCTGGTCGCCAACGCCCGCATCCTGGGCGCCGACAACCGCAGGGTCACGCTCCAGGTGGTCATCCCCGCCGCCACCACCTGGATCTTCACCAGCCTGCACGTCAGCTTCGGCTTCGCGCTGATCGGCGCGATCGTCGGCGAGTACATCGGCGCCACCAAGGGCCTCGGCCTGCTGGTCGCCGCAGCCCAGGGCACCTTCAACGCGGCCGGGGTGTACGCCGCCATGACCATCCTCGCCGTCGTCGCGCTGCTCACCGAGGGGCTGCTGACCTTCGCCGAGAAGAGACTCTTCCGCTGGAAGCCCGCCGACGCGGGCGACGGCCGCTGAACTCCCCCCGCCCGTACGTACCGAGAGGTTCCCCCACGATGCGCCCGAACCCGACGAGCAGAGCCGTCACTGCCGTCCTCGCCGCCGCCCTGCTCGTCCCGCTCTCCGCCTGCGCCAACGACGCCGCCACCTCGACCCACGGTGCCGCGCCGGCCGGGCAGCAGGTCGACGGCCCCAAGGTCAAGATCATGGTCGGCGGCCTGGACAAGGTCATCTACCTGCCCGCGATGCTCACCCAGCGGCTCGGCTACTTCGCCGAGGCCGGCGTCAACGTCGAACTGCTCACCGAGCCGGCCGGCGTCAACGCCACCACCGCGCTGCTGGCCGGCGACGTCCAGGGCGCCGTCGGCTTCTACGACCACACCATCGACCTTCAGGCCAAGGGCAAGCACGTCGAGTCCGTGGTCCAGTTCGCCCAGGCCCCCGGCGAGGTCGAACTGGTCTCCACCAAGCAGGCGGACGCCATCAGGTCCGGCGCCGACTTCAAGGGCAGGAAGCTCGGCGTCACCAGCATCGGCTCCTCCACCGACTTTCTCACCAAGTACCTCGCGGTCAAGAACGGCGCCTCCGTCAGCGAGTTCAGCCCGATCGCGGTCGGCGCCGGCCAGACCTTCATCGCCGCCCTCCAACAGGGCAGCATCGACGCCGGGATGACCACCGACCCGACCGTCGCCACCGTCCTCGACAAGGGCCTCGGCAAGATCCTCTACGACATGCGCACCCCCGAGGGCTCGCGCCAGGCGCTCGGCGGGCTCTACCCGTCGTCCTCGCTGTACATGAACACCGAGTGGGTCGAGAAGAACAAGGACACCACCCAGAAGCTCACCAACGCCTTCGTCAAGACCCTCAAGTGGATGTCCACCCACAGCCCCGAGGAGATCGCCGCGAAGATGCCCGCCGACTACGCGCAGGGCGGCGCCGAGCAGTACGCGGCGGCGATCAAGTCCACCCTGCCGATGTTCACCACCGACGGGGTGATGCCCGCCGACGGGCCGAAGACCGTGCTCGCGGTGCTCGCCGCCTTCCACCCGGACGTCAAGGGCAAGGAGGGGACGATCGACCTGTCCAAGACCTACACCACGGAGTTCGTCGGCAAGGCCGCCGGCTGACGCTCCGCCGCCGCGGTCCCGCGCTCACCCCCACGGGCGCGGGGCCTCCGTGGTGTTCGGGCCCCCGTCCCCCGTCCTGTTCAGACCCCCCGGACGGAGAGCACCTCCATCCGGGACGGCGTCCCCGCCGCCTTGCCGCAGCTCTCCGGACGGGCCGGCTCGCTCACCGACTCGATCACGTCCACCTCCCAGGCCCGCCCGTCCCGGTGGATCACCGCCACCAGCCAGCGGCCCGGGCCGTCCGGCCGCTGCGTCAGGGTCAGCGCGTCCACCCCGGTCTCGCCGATCGCCAGCCGCACCGCGTGCTCGGCCGCCTGGCCCGGCCGCTCCCAGCCCGAGCAGCCCCGGGACCACTCCGGCACCATGTGCCCGGCGGCCGTCGCGGCCAGCACCTCCTTGGCGCTCTCCGACGTCAGCCGCCCGTACGCGTAGCCGTACGGCAGCACCAGCATCGTGGGGGAGAAGCGGTGCCCGCCCAGGTGGGTGACCTCCCACACCTCGCTGTGCCCGGCCGCCGCCAGCTCCGCGGCCAGCGGACGGCCCAGCAGCGCGCAGCAGCGGTCCCGGCGGCCGTTGGTGCACACCAGCGCCAGCGGGCCGCCGACGTGCTCCACCCCGAAACCCCCGCGGTCACCGGCGCCCAGCGCGGCGAAGTCCAGCTCCAGCAGCTCCGCCGGGTCCGTCACCTGCGCCCGGCGGACCCAGCCGCGGCCCGGCACCGTGTGCGCCACGACCACCTCGTGCCGCGCCGTCGGCAGGCAGTCCGCGTGCCGGCCCGGCCGCCGGATCAGGGCCACCCGTACGCCGGTGCCCGCCGCGGCGGCCTCCAGCGCGCGCCCGACCGCCCGGTCCAGGTGGCTCTCGCCCAATGCCTTCGCACCCCACGGGCCGCTCTGCTCCAGCAGCAGCCAGGTGGTCGCCACCGCCGCCGTGGCGGTCAGCGGCTCCGAAAGTTCACGCGAGAGGGTCGCACAGGTGCTCACCCGGGCAAGGCTACCCTCAGCGCCCCGGTCCGGTCCGGGCGCCGGAAGGGGGCCCTCGCCGGGGCCGGCGCCCAGGGCGCCGGAAGGGGCCCCGGACGCGCCGGAGGGCGGGGCACCCGCAGGCACCCCGCCCTCCGTCACGCGACAGACCGGGCCGGGCCGGGCATCATGCCGGGCCCGACGCGCGCCGGACCCGTCACGCCGGGCCGGCCACCACCTCGATCGACGCCGTCACCGGCGTGCCCGAGCCGTCCCGGCGCGGGTCGCGCTCCGGCAGGTCGACCGGCGCGCCCTTGGCACCGGCGGCCCGGGCCGGGGCCGCACCCGCCCAGGCGAACGCCAGGCCGTCCTCGCCGCGCAGGAAGCGCTGGCAGCGGACACCGCCGGTCGCCCGGCCCTTGCGCGGGTACTGCTCGAACGGGGTGACCTTCCACGACGACTGCTCGTCACCGGACAGGGTGCCCGAGGCGCCCGCCACCGAGACCACCACCGCGTCCACGGCCGGGTCCACCGCCGTGAACGACAGCACCCGGGCGCCGTCCGACAGCTTGATGCCCGCCATGCCGCCCGCCGGACGGCCCTGCGGCCGGACCTGACCCGCCGGGTAGCGCAGCAGCTGGGCGTCCGAGGTGATGAAGACCAAGTCCTCCTCGCCGGTGCGCAGTTCGACCGCGCCCACCAGCTCGTCGCCGTCCTTGAGGGCGATCACCTCGAACTCGTCCTTGTTCGCCGGCCACTCCGGCACCACCCGCTTCACCACGCCCTGCACCGTGCCCAGCGCCAGCCCCGGCGAGGACTCGTCCAGCGTGGTCAGCGCCAGCACCCGCTCCCCGGCCTCCAACCGCAGGAACTCCTCCACCGCTGCCCCGCCCGCCAGCGTCGGCGAGGGCATCGGCGGCAGCGCCGGCAGGTCGATCACCGGCAGCCGCAGCACCCGGCCCGCGGACGTCACCACACCCACGTCCGCCCGCGCCGTGGCCGGCACCGCCGACACGATCACGTCGTGCTTCGCCCGCTTCTCCGACAGTTCGAACGGCTCGCCGTCCGCCGTCCGCGCCAGCAGCCCGGTCGAGGACAGCAACACCCGGCACGGGTCGTCCGCCACCTCCAGCGGCACCGCCAGCGCCGCCGACGGAGCCGCCCCCGCCTCCAGCAGCACCGTGCGCCGCTCCGTCCCGAACTGCTTGGACACCGCGCCCAGTTCGGAGGACACCACGCTTCGCAGCCTGCTGTCCGACTCCAGGATCTCGGTCAGCTCCGCGATCTCCGCGGTCAGCTTCGCCTTCTCCTGCTCCAGCTCCACCCGGTCGAACCTGGTCAGCCGGCGCAGCGGGGTGTCCAGGATGTAGCCGGTCTGCGTCTCCGACAGTGAGAAGCGCTCCATCAGGCGCTCCTTCGCCTGCTGGGCGTTGTCACTCGACCGGATGATCGCGATGACCTCGTCGATGTCCACCAGGGCCACCAGCAGGCCCTCGACCAGGTGCAGCCGCTCCTCCCGCTTGCGGCGGCGGAAGTCGCTGCGCCGACGCACCACGGTGAACCGGTGGTCGACGTAGACCTCCAGCAGCTCCTTGAGGCCCAGCGTCAGCGGCTGCCCGTCCACCAGCGCCACGTTGTTGATGCCGAAGGTCTCCTCCAGCGGCGTCAACTTGTAGAGCTGCTCCAGCAGCGCCTCCGGCACGAAGCCGTTCTTCACCTCGATCACCAGCCGCAGCCCGTGCTCGCGGTCGGTCAGGTCCTTGACGTCCGCGATGCCCTGCAGCTTCTTCGCGTTGACCAGGTCCTTGATCTTCGAGATGACCTTCTCCGGGCCGACGTTGTACGGCAGCTCGGTCACCACGATGCCCTTGCGGCGCGCCGTGACGTTCTCGATCGTCGTGGTGGCCCGGATCTTGAAAGTGCCACGGCCCGACTCGTACGCGTCCCGGATGCCCGACAGGCCCACGATCCGCCCGCCCGTCGGCAGGTCCGGACCGGGCACGAACCGCATCAGCGTGTCCAGGTCGGCGGTCGGGTGCTTGATCAGGTGCCGGGCCGCGGCCACCACCTCGGACAGGTTGTGCGGCGGCATGTTCGTCGCCATGCCCACCGCGATGCCCGTCGCGCCGTTCACCAGCAGGTTCGGGAACGCGGCCGGCAGCGCCAGCGGCTCCTGCTCGCTGCCGTCGTAGTTCGGCCCGAAGTCGACGGTGTCCTCGTGGATCGACTCCACCATCGCCATCGAGGCGGCCGTCAGCCGCGACTCGGTGTACCGCATCGCGGCCGGCGGGTCGTCGTTGCCCAGCGAACCGAAGTTGCCGTGCCCGTCGATCAGCGGCAGCCGCATCGAGAACGGCTGCGCCATGCGCACGACCGAGTCGTAGATCGACTGGTCACCGTGCGGGTGCAGCCGGCCCATCACCTCGCCCACCACACGCGCGCACTTCACGTGCGCGCGGTCCGGACGCAGGCCCATCTCGTTGGCCTGGTACAGGATCCGGCGGTGCACCGGCTTCAGACCGTCCCGCGCGTCGGGCAGCGCACGCGAGTAGATCACCGAGTAGGCGTACTCCAGGAAGGAGCCCTGCATCTCGTCCACGACGTCGACGTCGAGGATCCGCTCCTCGAAGTCTCCGGGCGGCGGGGTCTGCGAACTGCGGCGGGCCATCGCGGCGGGGCTCCCTTACGTGTCGCTGGCTGTGTCGTCGGCCGGTCGTCGGCCGGCCGGGTCGGTCACCGGACGGGCTTCGCCGCCCCGGCTCCCTGATTCACCGTCCTGCCGCCGCGACCCGTCAACCGGGCGCGACCGACAGGGCACGGCGCCCCCATTGTGGACCCTCGCGCCGACACTCCCGGTCAGCGGCCCTCTTCCGCCCCTGGCGAACGCTGCTTCCGCGCGGACACAAACACGCCCCCCACGCGTTGCACCACAATGGGGGACGCCACACGAACCCCGACATCGACGACGGGAAGGACCCGAGCGCATGGCCAACCCGGCCCCCGCCTCCAGCCGAGGCATCGCCATCACCGAGCACCGCCTGGCCAACGGCCTGCGTGTCGTCCTCTCCGAGGACCGCCTCACCCCGGTCGCCGCGGTCTGCCTCTGGTACGACGTGGGCTCCCGCCACGAGGTCAAGGGCCGCACCGGCCTCGCCCACCTCTTCGAGCACCTGATGTTCCAGGGCTCCGCCAACGTCTCCAACAACGGCCACTTCGAGCTCGTCCAGGGCGCCGGCGGCTCGCTCAACGGCACCACCAGCTTCGAGCGCACCAACTACTACGAGACCATGCCCGCCCACCAGCTGGAGCTCGCCCTCTGGCTGGAGGCCGACCGCATGGGCTCGCTGCTCGCCGCCCTCGACGAGACGTCCATGGAGAACCAGCGCGCCGTCGTCAAGAACGAACGCCGCCAGCGCTACGACAACGTCCCGTACGGCACCGCCTTCGAGAAGCTCACCGCGCTCTCGTACCCCGACGGGCACCCGTACCACCACACCCCGATCGGCTCCATGGCCGACCTCGACGCCGCCACCCTCGAGGACGCCCGGACGTTCTTCCGCACCTACTACGCGCCCAACAACGCGGTGCTCTCCGTGGTCGGCGACATCGACCCCGAGCAGACCATCGCCTGGGTCGAGAAGTACTTCGGCTCCATCCCCGCGCACGACGGCAAGCAGCCCCCGCGCTCCGGCGAACTCCCCGACACCATCGGCCGCGAGCTGCGCCAGGAACTCGCCGAGGACGTCCCCTCCCGCGCCCTGATGGCCGCCTACCGCCTGCCGCACGACGGCACCCGCGAGGCCGACGCCGCCGACCTGGCGCTCACCATCCTCGGCAGCGGCGAGTCCAGCCGCCTCTACAACCGGCTCGTCCGCCGCGACCGCACCGCCGTCGCCGCCGGCTTCGGCCTGCTGCGCCTCGCCGGCGCCCCCAGCCTCGGCTGGCTCGACGTCAAGACCTCCGGCGACGCCACCATCGCGCAGATCGACGCCGCCGTCGACGAGGAACTCGCCCGCTTCGCCGCCGAGGGCCCCACCGCCGAGGAACTCGAACGCGCCCAGGCCCAGATCGAGCGCGAGTGGCTCGACCGGCTCACCACCGTCGCCGGCCGCGCCGACGAACTCTGCCGCTACGCCGTCCTGTTCGGCGACCCCAAGCTGCTGAACGACGCCCTCCCCAAGGTCCTCGACGTCACCGCCGAGGAGGTCCAGGCCGTCGCCGAGGCCCGGCTCCACCCCGACAACCGGGCCGTCCTCGTCTACGAGCCGACCGCGACCGCCGCCGACGACGCTTCCGACGCCGCTTCCGAAGAGGAGGGTGCCGCCGTATGAGCACCGACTACGTCCCCGCGATGACCTTCCACCCCCAGCCCCAGCCCGGCACCCCCAGCCCCTGGGCCTTCCCCGCCCCCGAGCGGGCCGCCCTCGGCAACGGCATCACCGTGCTGCACTGCCACCGGCCCGGCCAGCAGCTGGTCGCCGTCGAGGTCCTCCTCGACGCCCCGCTCGCGGCCGAGCCCGAGGGCCTCGACGGCGTCGCCGCCATCCTCGCCCGCGCCCTCAACGAGGGCACCGACACCCTCACCGCCGAGGAGTTCGCCGGCGAGCTGGAGCGCGCCGGGGCCACCCTCGACGCCCACGCCGACCACCCCTGCATCCGGGTCGCCCTCGAAGTCCCCGCCTCCCGGCTCCAGCGCGGCCTCACCCTGCTCGCCGACGCCCTGCGCGCCCCCGCCCTCCCGGCGGAGGAGATCGAGCGCCTCGTCGCCAACCGCCTCGACGAGATCGTCCACGAGCAGGCCAACCCCGCCCGGCGCGCCGCCAAGGCCCTCTACGCCGAGCTCTTCGACGCCGCGGACCGCCTCTCCCGGCCCCGCAGCGGCACCGCCGACACCGTCAAGTCGATCGACCGCGCCGCCGTCAAGGCCTTCTACGACGCCCACGTGCGCCCCGCCACCACCACCGTCGTGGTGGTCGGCGACCTCACCGGCGTCGACCTGCCCGCCCTGCTCGAGAGCACCCTCGGCACCTGGACCGGCACCACCGCCGCGCCCTCCGTCCACGCCCCCGTCACCGGCGACGACCGCGGCCGCGTCCTCATCGTCGACCGCCCCGGCTCCGTCCAGACCCAGCTGCTGATCGGCCGGATCGGTCCCGACCGCCACGACCCGGTCTGGGCCGCCCAGATCCTCGGCACCTACTGCCTCGGCGGCACCCTCACCTCCCGCCTCGACCGCGTCCTGCGCGAGGAGAAGGGCTACACCTACGGCGTCCGCGCCTTCGCCCAGCCGCTGCGCTCCGCCGCCGACGGCAGCGGGCGCTCGCTGATCGCCATCAGCGGCTCGGTGGACACCGCCTCCACCGCCCCCGCGCTCGCCGACACCTGGACCATCCTGCGCACCCTCGCCGCCGAGGGCCTCACCGACGCCGAGCGCGACGAGGCCGTGCAGTTCCTGGTCGGCGTCGCGCCGCTGAAGTACGAGACCGCGGGCTCGGTCGCCGGCACCCTGGCCGACCAGGTCGAGCAGTACCTCGCCGACGACTACCAGGCCGAGGTCTACCGGCAGCTGGCCGAACTCTCCACCGCGGCGGCCACCGAGGCCGTGGTCGCGGCCTTCCCGCCGGACCGCCTGGTCACCGTGCTGGTCGGCGACGCCGCCGCGATCGAGGCGGACGTGCGGGCGCTGGGGATCGGCGAGGTCACCGTCGTCAGCTGACGCCTTCGGACATCCCCTCCGGCCCGGTGGAGCACCTTCGCTCCGCCGGGCCGGACGCGTTCGTAAATCCGTTGCGGGCCCGGCCCGTTCCATGGATAGATGTTCCCCGACGCACCACACGTGCGAACTGCGAGCAGCGAAGGGAGGCGGTCACCATGCGGGTCGAGCAAGCCATACGACGACGCTCCCCGGGGCCGTATCTCCCATGCCTCGCCACGGCTGCCTGAGCGCACCCGTCCCCGAACTTCCCCGAGCCGCGCCGGGATCGCATGCGCGCGGCGTTCCTTTCCACTGAACCACCCGACCCATGGAGGTCGTTCAACCATGACGTACACCGAGGTCCCGGGCATCCGGGTGCCGATCCGGATGTGGACCGACCCGGCGACGGTCGAGGGCGCGGCCCTCCAGCAGCTGCGCAACATCAGCTCCCTGCCCTGGCTGCACGGCCTCGCCGTGATGCCGGACGTCCACCTGGGCAAGGGCGCGACGGTCGGCTCCGTCATCGCGATGAAGGACGCGGTCTGCCCGGCGGCGGTCGGCGTCGACATCGGCTGCGGGATGAGCGCGGTGAAGACCTCCCTCACCGCCAAGGACCTCCCGGACGACCTCTCCGGCCTGCGGAGCAGGATCGAGCAGGCCATCCCGGTCGGCCGCGGCCTGCACGCCGACCCGGTCGACCCGACCGCGCTGCCCGGGTTCCGCACGGAGGGCTGGGACGACTTCTGGCACCGCTTCGACGACATCGCGGAGGACGTCAAGTGGCGCCGTGAGCGGGCGATGCAGCAGATGGGAACGCTCGGAAGCGGCAACCACATGATCGAACTGTGTGTCGACACGGTCGGGTCGGTGTGGCTGATGCTGCACTCCGGCTCGCGCAACATCGGCAAGGAGCTGGCGGAGCACCACATGACCGTCGCCCGCTCGCTTCCGCACAACCAGGGCCTGGTCGACCGGGATCTGGCGGTCTTCCTAGCGAAGACCCCGGAGATGGCCGACTACCGCTCGGACTTGTACTGGGCACAGGAGTACGCGAAGCACAACCGCGCCCTGATGATGGCGCTCTTCCAGGATGTCATCCGGCGCGAGTTCACCAAGGCCAAGGTCACCTTCGACGAGGTGATCAGCTGCCACCACAACTACGTGGCGGAGGAGCGGTACGACGGCGTCGACCTGCTCGTGACCCGCAAGGGTGCGATCCGGGCTGGAACCGGTGAGTACGGGATCATCCCGGGTTCGATGGGCACCAGTTCGTTCATCGTTCGTGGCCTCGGTAACACTGCGGCCTTCAACTCGGCCTCGCACGGTGCCGGCCGGAAGATGAGCCGGACGGCGGCGAAGAAGCGCTTCACGGTACGGGATCTGGAGGAGCAGACCCGGGGCGTGGAGTGCCGTAAGGACAGCGGCGTCGTGGATGAGATCCCGGGTGCGTACAAGTCGATCGAGAAGGTCATGGAGCAGCAGCGCGACCTGGTCGAGATCGTCGCTCAGATCAAGCAGGTCATCTGCATCAAGGGTTGAGCAGTCGAAATGAGATGGCCCCCGACGATGTCGGGGGCCATCTCATCGGCCTGGCAGGACTCTCGGCCGTTTGGGGCCTACGAGGCGCCATTTGCGAATGGTGCAGCTCTTTATGGTCCGGCCCAGTTGGGCGGCGGCCGAGTCCATACTGACCGCGCCCAGGAGCGCAGCGTCCTCCTCGCTGGTCCAGCTGCGCCGAGGTGCGGCGATCCCCATGTCCGGCGGGCGGACCCACCTGCTGACTTGAGCAGCACTCGCCTGCTTGCGAGGCAATGCGAGGCCGCTCGAGTAGTACATCTCATCAACGATGGTTACGGCGGCTTCCCTTGTGTAGAGGATGTTGTAGATGCCGTCTCGCTTGTTCCTGGCGAGTTTGCGAGAGATGCCGCAGATGCTCTCGGCGTAGCCGGCATAGAACTCGGCCATCGAGTCGCTCTGGGTGGTAAAGCAGACGAATGGCAGCTCCTTGGCGGTGAGGCCGGTCGAGCCATCGGCGTCGATCAGTCCGCGCACGTAGTCGCGCCGGGAGAACGGGACGTTCGGCGGCGTGAGGATCGCGGACTTTCGCCCAACCGGCAGGCCGAGTGCCTGTAGCTCCTCGCGGAACTCGCGGGCGCTCACTGTCCAGATCACCGAGGTGTGTTGCGCCTTGAAGTTGGTGCTGCGCGTCCGGTAGCGGATGCTGCTGTAGAACGGGCAGAGCCGCTGGAACTCATCCAGGATCGGGGCGTCCCTCGCGGACAGCTCCACTGTGAGTCGGCCCTTGTTGCCGACTCCCTGTGCGAGGTGTCCGTCCGCCTGAAGGAAGGCGAACATGTAGGCGTGCTCGGGTCGTTCGAGGTCGAAGAACGTCATGGTGCGAGCATCGGCGCGATCCGTCGTTCGAGGGGTCGAACGATCACCGGTTCGCTCAATGGTGTGGATGCGACCGAATCCGCGAACAGAAGCGCCCGGCAGTGCTGGGCACTGCCGGGCGCTGCGTGGGCGCTGCGAGGGCTCAGGCCGCGGCCGGGAGCTCGTCGAGGCCTTCGGCGACGAGCTTGGCGAGGCGGTCGAGGGCCTCGTCGGCGCCGGGGGCGTCGGAGGCGAGGATGACCTCGTCGCCGCCCTGGGCGCCCAGGGCGAGGAGGCCGAGCATGGAGGCGGCGTTGACGGGGTTGCCGCCCGGCTTGGCGATGGTGATCGGCACGCCGGTGGCCGTGACGGCCCGGACGAAGACGGAGGCGGGACGGGCGTGCAGGCCCTCGGCCCAACCGATGGTGACGCGGCGCTCGGCCATGAGACGTGCCTTTCCGGTGAAGCTGGTCACGGCCGTGCTCGGGGAGCGGGGGAAACGGCCGTGTTGTCTAGACCAGTGTTGCACGCAGACAACCCTGCGAGGCGTCGCGTTCGGGACTTGTGATTGTTTCTTTTCGGGGCATAAGGCCCGGCCAGTGGCCCTGTCCACCCTGCCGTGAGCGTGCACCCGGCGCCATTCGGCTCGCCGCCGGATAACCTGACGAATGTGGAAGACCCCGCGGTGGCGAACCCCGAGCAGCCCGACTATCCGCAGCACTGGGAAGCCGACGTCCTGCTGCGCGACGGCGGCACGGCCCGGATCCGGCCGATCACCCCGGGCGACGCCGGGCGCCTGGTGGAGTTCTATGAACAGGTCTCGGACCAGTCCAAGTACTTCCGCTTCTTCGCCCCCTACCCGCGGCTCTCCGACAAGGACGTCCGCCGCTTCACCCACCACGACTTCGTGAACCGGGTCGGCCTCGCCGTGGTGGTCCGCGACCACTTCATCGCGACCGTCCGCTACGACCGGATCGACGCCGAGGGCCGCCCCTCCGACCACGGTACCGACGCCGAGGTCGCCTTCCTGGTCCAGGACGCCCACCAGGGCCGCGGCGTGGCCTCCGCACTGCTGGAGCACATCGCGGCGGTGGCCCAGGAGCGCGGCATCCGCCGCTTCCAGGCCGAGGTGCTGCCGGAGAACCGCAAGATGGTGAAGGTCTTCACCGACGCCGGCTACACCCAGCACCGCAGCTTCGCGGACGGCGTGGTGCACCTGGAGTTCGACCTCGAACAGACCGACCGCTCGCTCGCCGTGATGCGCGCCCGCGAGCACCGTGCCGAGGCCCGCTCGGTGCAGCGGCTGCTGACCCCGCGCTCGGTGGCCGTGATCGGGGTCTCCCGCAATCCGCAGACCGTCGGCCGGGCCCTGCTGCGCGACCTGCTCGGCAGCTTCGACACCGAGTTCGAGAGCCGGTACGAGTCCAAGGGCGCCCCGCGCACCGTCTACGCGGTGAACCGCAGTGCCCCGCCCGGAACCGAGCTGGACGGCGTCCCGGTGCACCGTTCGATTCTGGACATTCCCGGTCCGGTGGACCTCGCGGTGATCGCCGTCCCCGAGAGCGTCGTCCCGGCGGCCGTCGCGGAGTGCGGCGCCCACGGTGTGCAGGGCCTGGTGGTGGTCACCGCCGGCTACGCGGAGACCGGCCCGGAGGGCCGGGCCCGTCAGCGCGCCCTGGTGCGCCAGGCCCGCGCGGCGGGCATGCGGGTGGTCGGCCCGAACGCCTTCGGCCTGATCAACACCGACCCCGACCGCCCGCTGAACGCCTCGCTCGCCCCGCACCTGCCCGACCGCGGCGGCTTCGGGATCTTCTGCCAGTCCGGGGCGATCGGCGTGGCCCTGCTGGAGTCCGCCCACCGGCGCGGCCTCGGGGTCTCCTCCTTCGCCTCGGTCGGCAACCGCTCGGACGTCTCCGGCAACGACTTCCTCCAGTACTGGGCCGAGGACGACGCCACCGAGGTGGTGCTGCTCTACCTGGAGTCCTTCGGCAACCCCCGCAAGTTCACCCGGATCGCGCGCCGACTGGCCACCGCCAAGCCGGTGGTCGTGGTCAAGGGGGCCCGCCACACCGGCAGCCTGCCGCCCGGCCACGCCGTCCCGGCCACCGCCACCGGCCTGCGGGACGCCACCGTGGACGCGCTGTTCGAACAGGCCGGGGTCACCAGGGTGGCGACCATCACCGAGCTGTTCGACACCGGTGAGCTGCTCGCCCAGCAGCCGCTGCCGCCCGGCGACCGGGTCGCCGTGGTCGGCAACTCCGACTCGCTGGGCCTGCTCACCTACGACACCTGCCTGAGTGCCGGGCTGCGGCCGCGCACGCCGGTCGACCTCACCACGGCCGCGACCGGCGAGAACTTCCGGATCGCGCTGGACGTCGCGCTCAGCGATCCGGCCGTGGACGCGGTGATCGCCGTCGCCATCCCCCCGATCGGCACCTCCGCGCACGCCTTCATGGGCGGCCGGCTGACCGGCCCGGGCGATCCGGAGATGGGCTCGGACGACCCGGAGATCGCCACCGCCCTGCTCGAAGCGGGCGAGCGGGCGCGGGAGTTGGGCAAGCCCCTGGTGCTGGCCCATCTGGCTCTGACCGACCTGCCGACCCGGCTGCGTCCCGGCGGCATCCCGGCCTACGCGGCGCCCGAGCGGGCCGTGCGCGCCCTGGCGCACGCCGTGCACTACGCCCAGTGGCGCCGCCGCACCGCCGCGGCGGAGGAGACGGCGCGGGTCCCCGACCTGGACCGGATCGACGAGCCCGGCGTCCGCGCCCTGGTGGAAGCGGCGCTGAGCACCCACGCCGCGGTCGCCGCGCGCACCCAGCCCGGTGGTGCGCGGATCACCCTGTCCGACGCCGAGGCCCGGCTGCTGCTGGCCCGCTACGGCATCGACGTCTCGCCCACGCTGCCCGCGCCGGACGAGGAGGAGGCCGTCCGGGCCGCCGGGCAGCTCGGCTACCCGGTGGCCCTGAAGGCGACCGCCCCGCACCTGCGCCACCGCCCCGACCTGGGCAGCGTCCGGCTGGACCTGACCGGCGAGGCGGGCCTGCGCCGTGCCCACCGAGAGCTGGACGCCCTGCTCGGCGGCGCGGCCGAGGCCCAGCTGGTGGTGCAGCGGCTGGCACCGCGCGGCGTGGACACCGTGATCGGCGCCACGGTCGACCCGGCCGTCGGCGCGATCCTCTCCTTCGGCCTGGCCGGCGCCCCCGCCGAACTGCTGGGCGACGTGGCCCACCGCCTCGTCCCGGCCACCGACCAGGACGTCGCCGGGCTGATCCGCGAGGTGCGGGCGGCGCCGCTGCTGTTCGGCTGGCGCGGTGCCGAGGCGGTGGACACCGCCGCGCTGGAGGAGCTGCTGCTGCGGGTGTCGCAGTTGGTGGACGACGTACCGGAGATCGCCTCGGTGGACCTCGAACCGGTGGTCGTGGCCCCGCACGGACTGGCGATCCTGGGGGCGCGGGTGCGGGTCGCACCGCTGCCTGTCCGCAGCGATCTGGGCCCGCGCGCGATGAGCACGCTGTAACCTTCCTTGGTTGCGCCTGCCCGTGGGCGCTGATGTCCGAAGCTCGGCGCCGCGCCGCCCGCTTCGTCGGCGGACCATGCCAGGATGGAGTTATGGCGAAGACCGGTACCACCACCACTCAGGACCTGCGCTCGGCGATCGAGCGCAGCGGCTACTACCCGGCCCTGGTGTCCGAGGCGGTGGAGGCCGCGGTGGGCCCGGAGCCGATCAGCTCCTACCTGGTGCACCAGGAGACGACCTTCGACTCCAACGAGGTGCGTCGGCACGTGACGGTGCTGGTGCTGACCCCGACCCGCTTCGTGGTGAGCCACACCGACGAGCAGTCGGGCGACGCGGGCAGTCCCGCGGTGCCGTTCGCCACGACCTCGACGGAGAGCGTCCGGCTGGACCGGATCGGCTCGGTCGTGCTGAGCCGGATGGTGGCGAACCCGGAGACGTACACGCCGGGCACGCTGCCGCGCGAGGTCGTGCTGACCATCGGCTGGGGCGCGGTGCAGCGCCTGGACCTGGAGCCGGCCGGCTGCTCGGACCCGAACTGCGAGGCCGACCACGGCTACACCGGCTCGGCGACGGCCGACGACCTCTCGCTGCGGGTGAGCGAGGCCGGCGACGGCCCGGAGACGGTGGCCCAGGCGCTGGTGTTCGCCCGGGCGCTGTCCGACGCGACGATCGACAACGCTCCGCGGGTCTGAGGCCCCGGCCGAGCCCCGTCGCTCCCGGCCGAGCGCCGTCGTTCCCGACCGCGGTCCCGTCCGAGCCCCCGCCGTCCCCGATCGCGCTCCTGCCCGCGGTCCCGCCCGCTACGAATCCGGTTCCATGTCCTTCGCACCCTCCGACGGCTACGACGCCTTCGAGATCCTCGACCCGGCCGCCGCCCCCGCGCCCCCGTACGGCAGCGGCTCGCTCTGCGACCTGCTGCCCTCGGTGGCGGCGGGGCTGGGCGTCCCGGGGTTCACCGCGACGCTGCCGATCGCCCCGGCCGACCGGGCGGTGGTGTTCCTGGTGGACGGCCTCGGCTGGGAGCTGCTGCTGCGCCACCCCGAGTACGCGCCGTTCCTGTCCTCGCTGGCCGGGAGCTCGATGGGCGGCTCCGGCCGTCCGCTGACCGCGGGCTTCCCGTCGACCACCGCGACCTCGCTGGCCTCGGTCGGCACGGGTACGCCGCCGGGCCTGCACGGCCTGGCCGGGTACACGGTGGCGGTGCCGGGCACCGACTACCTGATGAACCAGCTGCGCTGGCAGCCGCACACCGACCCGCACGTCTGGCAGCCGTACCCGACGGTGTTCGAGCAGACCCACCGGGCCGGAGTGGCGACCGCCCAGGTGTCCTCTCCGCTGTTCGCCCAGACCCCGCTGACCAGGGTGGCGCTGTCCGGCGGCACCTTCCTGGGCCGCACCACCGGCGAGGAGCGGATGGACCTGGCCGCCTCCTGGCTGGCCGAGCACGACCGGGCGCTGGTGTACACCTACGTGAGCGAGCTGGACGGCGCCGGCCACCGCTTCGGGGTGGACTCCGACGAGTGGCGGATGACGCTGGACGCGGTGGACCGGCTGGCCCGTCGGCTGGCCGAGCAGCTGCCGCCGCGTTCGGCGATGTACGTGACGGCGGACCACGGCATGATCGACATCGCCCCCGAGGACCGGATCGACTTCGACGAGGACTGGGAGCTCGGTGCGGGTGTCGCCCTGCTGGGCGGCGAGGGCCGGGCCCGGCACGTGTACGCGGTGCCGGGTGCCGCGGCCGACGTGCACACGGTCTGGAGCGAGGTGCTGGGCGACCGGATGTGGGTGGCCACCCGGGACGAGGCGATCGAGGCGGGCTGGTTCGGTCCGACCGTCGACGAGCGGGTGTACCGGCGGATCGGCGACGTGGTCGCCGCGGCGCGCGACGACATCGCGATCATCGCCTCCCGCAACGAGCCCGGCGAGTCCGCGATGATCGGTCTGCACGGCTCGATGACCCCGGTCGAGCAGTTCGTGCCGCTCCTCGAAGTCCGGGGCTGAGTCGGACCCTTGACTTCCCTGTGCCCGAACCCCCTTGATGTGAAAGGCCCTTGCTCCACCCATGGCTGAACTGGTGTTCTTCTCGGGCACGATGGACTGCGGCAAGTCGACGCTGGCGCTGCAGATGGACCACAACCACGCCGCGCGCGGCCGACAGGGCGTCATCCTGACCCGCAACGACCGGGCCGGCGCCGCCACCATCTCCAGCCGGCTGGGCCTGCGCGCCGACGCGGTCGAGGTGACGGACGACTTCGACTTCCTCGCGCACGTGGTGCAGCGGCTCTCGGCGGGCGGCCGGGTGGACTACCTGATCTGCGACGAGGCCCAGTTCTTCGCTGCCGAGCAGGTGGACCAGCTGGCCCGGGTGGTCGACGAGCTGGACATCGACGTCTACACCTTCGGCATCACCACCGACTTCCGCACCCGGCTGTTCCCCGGTTCGCAGCGGCTGATCGAGCTGGCCGACCGGGTGGAGGTGCTCCAGGTCGAGGCGCTGTGCTGGTGCGGCGGGCGGGCGACCCACAACGCCCGTACGGTCGGCGGGGTGATGGTCGTCGAGGGCGCCCAGGTGGTGATCGGCGACATCTCGGTGAGCGAGGACGAGATCGGCTACGAGGTGCTGTGCCGCCGCCACCACCGCCGCCGGATGACCGCCGCGACCGCGCGCGCCTCGGTGCTCTCCCCGGACGTGCTGCCCTTCGAGGAGCAGCAGGCGTAGGGCCTCCCAGCCGGGCGCGCTGACCTGCGGCTTCGAGCCGGGCGGGTCAGCCCGCGGCTTCGAGCACCGAGAAGTGCCCGCCCTGCGGGTCGGCCAGCCGGGCGGCGCGGCCGCGGGCGGTGTCGTGCGGTTCGACCAGGACGCGGCCGCCGAGTTCGACGGTGTGACGGGCGGTCAGCGCTGCGTCCCGGACGGCGAAGTGGGTGCGCCAGCGCGGCGGGTGGCCGCGCAGGTCGGCGTGGTGGCGGATGCCGGCGACCGGGCGCCCGTGCACCAGCAGGGCGGTCTCGTCGGCGGCGGGCCGGACCGGGCGGTCCAGCACCGCGCCGTAGAAGACGGCGGCGCCGTCGGCGTCGGGGGTGAGCAGTTCGGCCCAGGCTGGGCCGCCGGGTTCCGTTCCGGCCTCCCGGCCGAGGTGCTCCTCGCCCTGCCAGAGGCCGAAGACGGCGCCGGAGAGGTCGGAGGCGATGGCCATCCGCCCGGCGGCCTCGGCCTGCAGCGGCCCGACCGCGACGGTGCCGCCGCACTCGCGCACCAGTTGGGCGGTGTGGTCGGCGTCGTCCACGGCGAAGTAGGTGGTCCACTGCACCGGGAAGCCGGTGGCGGTGGAGACGCCGAGGCCGGCGACGGGGGCGCCGTCGAGCTCGGCCCGGACGTAGGCGCCGAGTTGGCCCGGCCCGGGGGAGTACGTCCAGCCGAGCAGCTCGCCGTAGAAGGCCTGGGCGCCGGTCAGGTCGTCGGTCAGCAGGCTGACCCAGCAGGGCGTGCCCTGGGCCAGTCGGAGTTCCACCGCGGGCAATGCGGGCCTCCTCACGGGTGGTTGGCGCACGGAAATCCGGGCGCGCGAGGGTGATGCTTCCACTCTGGCGCGCGCCCAACCCTCGACCCGCGCGGAAAGTCCGGCAAAGAGCGCACAAAGAGCGGTGGTTCGGGCACCAGGGGCGCGCGCTGCGCGACAATGGCCGGCATGACCACCTTCAACGACGGTTCCCCGCTGATCTCCGCGGCCGAGCTGCGGGAGGCGCTCGCCTCCGCGCGCCCGCCGGTGCTGCTGGACGTGCGCTACCAGCTGGTCGGTGCCGCGCCGGGCGGCCCGACCGCGGCCGAGGAGTACCGGGCCGGGCACCTGCCCGGTGCGCACTTCGTCGAGCTGGACCGGGACCTCGCGGCCCCGCCCGGCGCCCCGGGCCGGGGCGGGCGCCACCCGCTGCCGGATCCGGAGGAGTTCGGTGCGGCGATGCGCGGGTTCGGGGTGAGCTCCGGGCGTCCGGTCGTGGTGTACGACGGTGCGGCGTCGATGGCGGCGGCCCGGGCCTGGTGGCTGCTGCGCTGGGCCGGGCACCGCGACGTACGGGTGCTGGACGGCGGCTTCGCGGCCTGGCAGTCGGCCGGGCTGCCGGTGACGGCCGAGCTGCCGGAGCCGGCGGAGGGCGACTTCAAGCCCGTGCCGGGGCAGCTGCCGACGCTGGACGCGGACGGCGCCGCGGCCTGGGCGCGCAGCGGCCTGCTGCTGGACGCCCGTTCCGGCGAGCGCTACCGGGGCGAGACCGAGCCGGTGGACCCGCGGGCCGGGCACATCCCGGGCGCGGTGTCGGCACCGACCTCCGAGAACGTGGGCCCGGACGGGCGGTTCCGCCCGGCGGCCGAACTGCTGGACCGTTTCCGGGCGTTCGGCGTGGGGGAGCGGAAGGCCGCGGTGTACTGCGGTTCGGGGGTGACGGCGGCGCACCAGATCCTGGCGATGGAGGCGGCCGGTCTGGACGCGGTGCTGTACCCGGGTTCGTGGAGCGAGTGGTCGAGCGACGCGAGCCGCCCGGTGGCGGTGACCGACCAGCCGGGCTGAGTCCCCGGACACGCCGGAGGGGCGGGAGGCCCGGCCTCCCGCCCCTCCGGCGTCGGTACTACTCCTGCTTCTTGCGCCGGCTGCCGAAGACGATCTCGTCCCAGCTGGGCACGGTGGCCCGGCGGCCGGGCCGGACGCCGTCCGCTTCGGCCTGCCGGTCGGTGGTGCCGACCAGGCGTTCGCGGTGCGGGGCGACGGCGCGCGGCATCAGGATGTCGGCGTAGGCCGAGCCCGCGCCGACCGCCGGGGCGGCGGCCGCGGCCGGCTCCTCGTTCTCCTCGGCGACCTCGGCGGGCACCGGTTCGATCGGGGCGGGGCCGCCGACGGCGAGGTCGCCGCGGAAGGCCGGGACCACGTCGAGCAGGCTGGTCAGCGAGTCCCGGGACTCGGCGGTGGCCTCGCGCGACTCGCGGACCTCGCGGGCCGACATGATGCGGTCGGCGGAGGGCCGGTCGATCATCGGGCGGGGCGGCCGGTCCTGGGGGAGCCGGGCGATCCGCGGGATGAACGGGAAGACCGAGTCCTCCTCGCGCTCGACGCTCTCGCCGATCAGCGCGCGGGCCTCGTCGTCGTTGGGCTGGACCAGGCGCCGGGGCGGGTCGTACGTCCAGGACGCGCTGCGGCCCTCGCCGTCGGCACGGTAGTAGAGGATGACCTCCCAGGTGCCGTCGTCGCGCCGCCAGGAGTCCCAGCGTTCGGTGTCCTTCTCGGCGCCGCGCAGGGCGAGCCGCTCGGCGACGGCCTCGCCGAGCTGCGGCCCGGGGGACTCGCCGTTGCGGCGGATGGCGGTCTTGCGGGCGCGCTCGGCCATGAAGGCGCGTTCGGCGAGGACCGGCCCCTCGAAGCGGCGGACGCGGTCGACGGAGATGCCGGCGGCCTGGGCGACCTCCTCGGCGGAGGCTCCGGCTCGTATCCGGGCCTGGATGTCCCGGGGGCGGAGGTGGCTCTCGACCTCGATCTCGATCTGGCCGAGGCGCGGCCGGTCGCCGCGGATGGCGGCGCGCAGCCGCTCGTCGATGGGGAGGGTGTACTCCGTGCTGTCGGCAGCCTTGAGCACCAGCCGTGTGCCGTCGTTGCTGACGGCCACAACCCGCAGTTCGGGCACGGTTACCTCCCGGGTGGTGCCTGCCGACGTCACCTGCGTCGCTGCTCCCGTACTGAGTGTGGCCTGCCCACTCGCGACTGGCCACAACCTTGCTGAGTTCCCCGGCGTGTCGGGCTTACGCCCGGCTGCGCCGCTGTGGCACGGTTGCCTTTTTGCCACGTCATCCGTCGACGTCGCGCCTGGGTGTCCCGGCCGTCCTCGCACGCGGAGTGTTCGCGACGATCCGGGACCGGCGTCGCCGTGCGTGCCCGTTCAGTGGCTCTTCGTCAAGCTGTCGGTGAAGGCACAGTCGACAAGTCGACCCAAGGCTCGGGCTTTACGAACAGTACTCCATTCGTGGCATCCGAAGGGGCGGCTCGCCGCTCAAGTCTCCCGCGATTCACGGGAATCTCAAGAGCGCGCACCCCTGACGGCGGACCATCGCCGGATGAACGGTGATCATCTTCACACAATCCGGGCGCGGAGAACCGCATTTTCGCCCCTTGTGTCCTTCTTTGGGCAAGATGGAGAAACTTGTTCGAGTCGGAGTCGTACGGACCGAGGGATGTTGATGCCGGAGCGGAGCCCCGCCGAGGAGGGCGGCAAGGAGGAGCGCAAGCGGATCGATCTGAGCATGGCTCAGGTCGCGGCGAGCGCGTTGGCCGCGGTGGTGGGCGCGCTGCTCGCCTCCGAACTCGGCGTGTACGGAACGATCATGGGCGCGGCGGTGGTCAGCATCGGGGCCACCACCGGCGGCGCCGTGTTCCAGCACGTGTTCCGGCGGACCGGTGAGCAGCTGCGCGACGCGGTGGACCGCGGGCCGAACCTGGCGGTGAACGGGCTGCGCCAGGTGCCGGCGGAGCAGGAGGACCCGGCGGGGGAGCCGGCCGGGCCGCCGGTGATCACCTCGGAGTGGAACGAGCCGCAGGTGGTGCGGGCGCGCCGGCGGCTGGGCTGGAAGGGCTACGCGGCGGTCTCCGGGCTGGTCTTCGTCCTGGCGATGACGCCGATCGTGGCGTTCGAAGTGGCCACTCAGCAGCCGCTCTCGGCGACGGTGCGGGGTGAGACCGGCAGCGGGACGTCCTTCGGCGGCACGGTGACGGGCAAGGATCCGGCGCCGCCGGACGTCCCCTCGCAGCGCCCGTCCACCGGGCGCGGTTCGCAGGACCCGCCGTCCGGCGGGGCGTCGGCCCCGGCGACGACGCGGCCCGGCCGGGAGCCGACCGCCACCCCGAGCGGCGGTTCGAGCGGGAGCGCCTCGCCCTCGGCGGGTCCGAGTGCGAGCCCGTCGGCCGGCGCCTCGCCGTCGGCGGGCGGTTCGGGCCGGCCCACCGATGGGGCCACGCCGCAGCCGCCGGTACCGGGCGACGCCCCGGCGAACGCGACGGTGGCGCCGCCCCCGCCCGCCACCGGGACGCCTTGAGGCCCCCGGTCAGGCCCCCAGTACCCGCCGCAGGTAGTCGTTGCCGAACAGGCGCTGGGGGTCGACCTCGTCGCGCAGCGCCGTGAAGTCCCCGAAGTGCGGGTAGACGCCGGCCAGGTACTCGGCGTCGCGGGTGTGCAGCTTGCCCCAGTGCGGACGGCCCTGATGGGCGGTCATCAGCTGTTCCACGCCGGTGAAGTAGCCCTGGTCGCGGGTGCCCCGGTAGAGGTGGACGGCGATGTAGGCGCTGTCCCGGCCGGAGGCGGTGGAGAGCCAGAGGTCGTCGGCGGGGGCGAAGCGCACCTCGACCGGGAAGCTGACCTTCCAGTCGGAGCGTTCGACCAGGGCCTTCAGCTCGCGCAGCACCTCGGCCACGGCGGCCCGCGGGACGGCGTACTCCATCTCCAGGAAGCGGACCTTGCGCGGGCTGGTGAACACCTTGTACGCGGTGTCCGTGTAGCTGCGGTCGGACCAGGCGCGGCTGGCGAGCGAGGCGATCGAGGGGATGGAGCCGGGGAAGCGGCGGCCGACCCGGCAGGCGCCCTCCCAGACGGTGTTGGAGAGGAAGTCGTCCTCCAGCCACCCCTTGAACCGGGGAAGCGGGGCGGCCGGCCCCTGGCTGCGGTTGTTGCGCTTGGTGGCGCAGCGGGCGGTGTGCGGGAACCAGTAGAACTCGAAGTGCTCGTTGACGGCGGTGAGGTCGTCGAGGCGTTCCAGCACCTCGTCGAAGGCCATCGGCTGCTCGTGGGCGGTGAGCAGGAAGGCCGGTTCGACGCCGAAGGTGAGGGCGGTGATCACGCCGAGGGCGCCGAGGCCGAGCCGGGCGCCCTGGAAGAGCCGGGGGTTCTCGGTGGGGGAGCAGTGCCGGACGCTGCCGTCGGCGAGCACGATCTCCAGGGCGCGCACCTGGGCGGCGAGCGAGCCGGAGTCGCGGCCGGTGCCGTGGGTCCCGGTGCTGGTGGCGCCGGCGACGGTCTGGACCTCGATGTCGCCCATGTTGGTGAGGGAGAGGCCCTCGCCGGCGAGGAGCCGGTTGAGGTGGCTGAGCGGGAGGCCGGATTCGACGGTGACGGTGCCGGCCTCGCGGTCGATCGCGCGGACGGCGGTGAGCGCGTGGGGCCGGACCAGCAGGCCGTCGCCGGGCGAGGCGATCGCGGTGAAGGAGTGGCCGGAGCCGACGGCCTTGACGCTGCGGCCCTGTTCGGCGGCGCGCGCGAGCTCCCTGGCCAGTTCCTCCGCGGTGCCCGGGGTGGCGGTGCGGGCCGGGTCGGCGCTCTGGTTGCCGGCCCAGTTGGTCCACCGGGTGCGGGTCGCGGTGCTGGCCTGGGGCATCTGCGCTGCCTCCTGCTCCGTGGCCGAACGGGTCGGCGCGGTCCGGGGCGGCCTGGTCCGGGGGATCCCGGGGGACAGGCCCTACCCACGGGTAGGGCCGCGGGTAGGGCGAGATTAGTCAGTTCACCGTTCGACGTCTACGGGTCGGCCGGACGTTCCGTCGGCCAGGTCGGCGGGGTGTCCGGAGGCGAGTCCGGCGCGCAGCCGGCCGAGTCCGGCGAGGGCGGCGAGTGCTCCGAGCGCGCCGGCGGTCAGCGGGACCCAGTAGCCGGCGGCGGCGCCGGAGGCGTCGATCACCCAGCCCGCGGCGGAGGAGCCGACCGCGACACCGAGGGCGAGGCCGGTGGTGGTCCAGGTCATGCCCTCGGTGAGCTGGGCGGCCGGGACGAGCCGTTCGACCAGGGCCATCGCGGTGATCAGGGTGGGGGAGATGGCGATGCCGGCGACGAGCAGCGCGGCGCCGACCGCGACGAGCCCGCCGATGCCGTGCACGGCGTGGGCGACCAGCAGGATCGGCACCATGCTGAGCGCCATGAACAGCACACCGAGGAAGAATCGTTTCGCCATGGAGCCGGTGAGCCTGAGGGCGCCGAACACCACCCCGGCCAGGCAGGAACCGAGCGCCCACAGGGCGAGGATCACGCTGGAGACCGACTTGTGCCCCTGGGCCTCGGAGTAGGCGACGGTGACCACCTCGACCGAGCCGAAGATCGCGCCGGTGGCGACGAAGGTGAGGATCAGCACCTGGAGGCCGCGGTTGCGGATCACCGAGCCGCCCTGGTGCCGGGCGGCCTCGTGGACCGGGGGCTCGGTGGAGCGCTGGCCGGCGAACAGCAGCACGCCGACGGTCAGGAAGATCCCGGCGAGCAGCAAGCCGGCCTCCGGGAAGACCGAGGTGGCCAGGCCGATGGAGAGGATCGGGCCGACGATGAAGCAGACCTCGTCGACCACCGCCTCGAAGGAGTACGCGGTGTGCAGCCGGTCGGCGTCCTCGCGGTAGAGGTGCGCCCAGCGGGCGCGGACCATGGCGCCGGTGCTCGGCATGACGCCCATGCCAGCGGCGAAGAGGAACAGCGTCCAGTCCGGGGCGTCCAGCCGGGCGCAGAGCAGCAGGCCGACGACCGAGCCGATGGTGAGGGCCATGGCCGGGACGATGATCCTCGCCTGGCCGTGCCGGTCCACCAGCCGGGAGACCTGGGGGCCCAGGACCGCGGCGGAGACCGCCAGGGCCGCCGAGACGAGGCCGGCCACGCCGTACGAGCCGCGCAGCTGGGACAGCATGGTCACGATGCCGATGCCGGTCATCGAGATCGGCAGCCGGGAGACGAAGCCGGTGGCGGAGAAGGCCACGGTGCCGGACGCGGCGAATATTCGGCGGTAGCTGGACAGCACGGGAACTCCGGGCAGTGGGGTAAGGAACGACGCTGGCTTAGACAGCTTACGTAGGTTGGCAAACGGTATTTTCCGGACGCCCGCGCGGTCCCGGTGCCGGTGTCCGACCCCTCAGTGGCAGGATCGGTGCCATGTCCGACGCGCGCAAACCCTCCCCCTCCGGCGCCGCCCCGTACGACGCCCTGCTGCTCCTGTCCTTCGGCGGGCCCGAGGCTCCCGAGGACGTCGTCCCGTTCCTGGAGAACGTCACCCGGGGCCGCGGCATCCCCCGGGAGCGGCTCAAGGAGGTGGGCAAGCACTACTTCATGTTCGGCGGGGTCAGTCCGATCAACGGGCAGAACCGCGAGCTGCTCACCGCCCTGCGCAAGGACTTCGCCGAGCACGGGCTGGACCTGCCGGTCCACTGGGGCAACCGCAACTGGGCCCCGTACCTGGTGGACACCCTGCGGGAGATGGCCGAGGCCGGCCACCGCCGGATCGCCGTGCTCGCCACCAGCGCCTACGCCGGCTACTCGGGCTGCCGCCAGTACCGGGAGAACCTGGCCGACGCGCTGGCCACGCTGGCCGAGGAGGGGCGTCCGGCGCTCACCGTCGACAAGCTGCGGCACTTCTACAACCACCCCGGCTTCGTCGAGCCGATGATCGACGCGACCCTGGCCGCGCTCGCCGAGCTGCCCGAGGCCGCCCGCCCCGGCGCCCGGCTGGCCTTCACCACCCACTCCATCCCGGACGCGATGGCCGAGACCTCCGGCGCCCCGGACGACCCGGCCCGCGGCACCCCCGGCGGCGCCTACGTCGCCCAGCACCTGGACGTGGCCCGGCTGATCGCCGCGGCCGTCGCCGAGCGCACCGGCGTGGCCGACCGGCCGTGGCAGCTGGTGTTCCAGAGCCGCAGCGGCGCCCCGCACACCCCGTGGCTGGAACCGGACATCTGCGACCACCTGGAGGCCCAGCACGCCGACGGCGCGCCGGCCGTGGTGATGGTCCCGATCGGCTTCGTCTCCGACCACATGGAGGTCAAGTACGACCTCGACACCGAGGCCGTGGCCAAGGCCGCCGAACTCGGCCTGCCGGTCTCCCGCGCGGCCACCGTCGGCGCCGACCCGCGGTTCACCGCCGCCGTCCGCGAGCTCGTCCTGGAGCGGGCCGCCACCGAGCGCGGCGAGGCCGTGACCCGCTGCGCCCTCGGCGCGCTCGGCCCCAGCCACGACGTCTGCGCGGTGGCCTGCTGCCCCAACCCGCGCACCCCGCGCCCGGCCGCCGCCGAGTGCTGAACCCCCTTCCGGAGGAGAACCCCGTGCCCACCCCCGCCCAGCCCGACGACCGGCTCCTCGACGACCTGCTCGACGTCGCCCTGGACGCGGCCCGGCAGGCCGGCGCCCTGCTGCGCGACGGCCGCCCCGCCGACCTCGGCGTGGCCGGCACCAAGAGCAGTCCGGTCGACGTGGTCACCGAGATGGACCTCGCCTCGGAGAAGCTCGTCGTGGAGCTGATCGCCGAGCGCCGCCCCCAGGACGGCTACCTCGGCGAGGAGGGCACCGAGCGGCCCGGCACCAGCGGGGTGCGCTGGGTCGTCGACCCGCTCGACGGAACGGTCAACTACCTGTACGGGCTGCCCTCCTGGGCGGTCAGCGTGGCCGCGGAGGTGGACGGCCGGGCCGCCGTCGGGGTGGTGTACGTACCGGCCCGCGGCGAGCTGTTCCACGCCGTGCTGGGCCGCGGCGCCCGCCTCGACGGCCGGCCGATCTCGGCCCGCCCGGCTCCGCCCTGGGGCCAGGCGCTGATCGCCACCGGGTTCAACTACGTCCAGCCGGTGCGGGTGCGCCAGGCCGAGGTGCTGCTGGCACTGATGCCCGAGGTGCGGGACGTCCGCCGGGGCGGGGCGGCCGCGGTCGACCTGTGCGACGTGGCCGCCGGGCGGCTGGACGGCTACTACGAGCGAGGCCTCGCCCCCTGGGACCGCGCGGCCGGCTGCCTGATCGCCACCGAGGCCGGCGCCCTGGTCGGCGGACGCCCCGGGCACGGCCCGGACGGCGAGCTGACGGTGGCCGCCGCCCCGGGCGTGTACCAGCCGCTCCAGGAGCGGCTGGCCGAGCTGCGCGCCTGGGCGGACTGACCCGGCCCCGGGAATCCGGAGGGCCCCCGGCGAGAACCCCTCGGGACATGCGAAGAGCCCTGGCACACGGGGGATGCCAGGGCTTGGGGTTTCGCACGGCCCCCGCAGGGCCGCTGGTGCCGGAGGACCGGCGTCGGGTCAGGCGGCGGTGCGGTGGCGGTCCAGCACGGTGTCCACACCGTGCTCGGCGGCGAGACGACGGAGGTCGTCCAGCTCGGACTGCTCCACCTCGGCGAGGAACTCGTCCCCGGCCTCGATCGCGCGGTGCAGGTCCTGCTCGGCGTTGGCTATGCGCTGCAGGATTCCGGCCTTGAAGGCGTCCATACGGGCCCCCTTACTGTGTCGGACGTGCACGGTCGTACGTTCTCCGCCCCGAGGAGGGTTCAGCCGGTGAATGCGCCCGGTCCGACGGGTGGTGGATCTCCGGTCGGGCGCGGAGACGGCCCTTCGGCCGCTCCCGGTGACGTCCCAGCCCCAGGGCCGGCGCGGATGAACGCACGGCGGGTGGGTGCGATCGGCCATCAGCCAGATCGCGGGTGTGCAGCTGTCCTCCCCGCCCGGGGGGCGGGGAAACCTCCCGGCGGAAGAAAGTTGCCCGTGTCACAGTCCAAGCGGAGCGTTCCCGATACGAACGGTCGCCGCCACGTGGTCCGGGCTTCCTGCCCGAGGGGCAGCTTATCGCTGCTTTACCGCAGGACCAGGCAGGATGGAGGCACCGTCGGAGCCGTGCGTCCGCTTCCGGGGCCGGCCTGGAGAAGGGACAACGACCGTGCGGGTTCTCGTCGTCGAGGACGAGCAGCTGCTCGCCGAGGCTGTCGCGACCGGCCTGCGCCGCGAGGCGATGGCCGTCGACGTGGTGTACGACGGGGAGGCCGCGCTCCAGCGCATCGCGGTCAACGACTACGACGTGGTGGTCCTGGACCGCGACCTCCCGCTGGTCCACGGCGACGACGTCTGCCGCAAGGTGGTCGAGCAGGGCCTGGCCACCCGGGTGATCATGCTGACCGCCTCCGGCGACATCAGCGACCGGGTCGAGGGCCTGGAGATCGGCGCCGATGACTACCTTCCGAAGCCGTTCGCCTTCAGCGAACTCGTCGCCCGGGTGCGGGCGTTGGGTCGCCGCGCGACCGTCCCGCTGCCCCCGGTGCTGGAGCGGGCCGGTATCTCGCTCGACCCCGGCCGGCGCGAGGTGATCCGCGAGGGGCGCACCGTCCAGCTCGCGCCCAAGGAGTTCGCCGTCCTGGAGGTGCTGATGCGGGCCGGCGGCGCGGTCGTCTCCGCCGAGCAGCTCCTGGAGAAGGCCTGGGACGAGCACACCGACCCGTTCACCAACGTCGTGCGGGTCACCGTGATGACGCTGCGCCGCAAGCTCGGCGACCCGCCGGTGATCGTCACCGTGCCCGGTTCCGGCTACCGGATCTGACCGGAACCCGCCCCCGGAGTCCGAACCCCGGAACCTGACCCCCGGAGTCCGCCCCCCGGAGTTCGAACCCCGGAGAACCGAGCTCCGGACTCCATCCCCCGGGCCGTGCCCCCGAGGATCCCCCGCCGTACCCAGCGCCCGCCCCGGCGGACGCCCGAGAGGACGATCATGACCACCCCGCCGCCCCCGGCCGGCGGGCCCTCCGGCGCGCCCGCCGGCGGCCCGCGAGCCGTACCGCCCAAGCCCGTGCACCCGCCGCGCCCGACCCGCCCGGGCCAGCCCGAGACCTACGTCCCCGGCGACGGCCTGCTCGCCTGGCTGCCGTTCCGCCCGACCATCCGGATGCGGCTCACCCTGCTGTACGGCGGGGTGTTCCTGATGGCCGGCGTGGTGCTGCTGCTGGTGATGTACTTCTTCGTCCAGCAGGCGCTCCAGCAGGTCGGCCAGCCCCACCTGGTGCTCAACGGCATCCCCGTGCGGACGGCGGACGGCCAGGTCATCACCACTCAGTCCGCGCTCGACCAGTGGCTGAACGACCAGCGCTCCTTCCAGGCCGGCCAGGCGCTCAACACCCTGCTGCGCAAGCTGCTCACGGTGCTCGTCTGCCTCGCCGTGATCGCCTTCGCGGCCGGCTACGCGATGGCCGGCCGGGTGCTGCGCCCGCTCGGCCGGATCACCCGCACCGCCCGTGACGTCGCCTCCTCCGACCTGCACCGCCGGATCGAGCTGGACGGCCCGGACGACGAGCTCAAGGAGCTCGCCGACACCTTCGACGACATGCTGGACCGGCTGGACCGCTCCTTCGACTCCCAGCGCCGCTTCGTCGCCAACGCCTCGCACGAGCTGCGCACCCCGCTGGCGATCAACCGCACCCTGCTGGAGGTCCAGCTCTCCGACCCGGCCGCCTCGCCCGACCTCCAGCAGCTCGGCAAGACCCTGCTGGCCACCAACGAGCGCAGCGAGCAGCTGGTGGAAGGCCTGCTGCTGCTGGCCCGCAGCGAGAACGAGCTGACCGACCGCCGCGCCGTGGAGCTGTCCGAGGTGGCCACCCGGGCGCTGGAGCAGACCCGGGGCGAGGCCGACAAGCGGGAGGTCGAGCTGCGGTCCAAGCTCGACCCGGCGGTGGTCGCGGGCAACGGCGTGCTGCTGGAGCGGCTGGCGCTCAACCTGCTGCAGAACGCCGTCCGCTACAACACCCCCGGCGGCTGGGTCGAGCTGGCCACCGCGACCGTGCCGGGCGGCGGCGAGCTGGTGGTCTCCAACACCGGCCCGGTGGTGCCCGGGTACGAGCTGGAGCACATCTTCGAGCCGTTCCGCCGGATCAAGGGCGCCGACCGCACCCGCAGCGACAAGGGGGTCGGCCTGGGCCTGTCCATCGTCCGCTCGGTGGTGCGCGCCCACGGCGGCACCATCGAGGCCACCCCGCGCGCCGGGGGCGGCCTCACCATGCGGGTGCGGATTCCCTCGCCCTAGCGACCCTCCAGGCCCCTCCTCGCCGCCACGGCGCCCCACGGCGCGACGCCGTTCCCGCCGTGGCGGCCCCCGGTGCTGCCACGTTCCGTGGGCGACCGTTCCCAGCCGCCCCCGCCAGGCCCGTCAAGACGACATAAGGCCTGGCGGGGGCGGCTTGTCTTTTCCGCCCCGAGCAACTTACGGTGTCGTAACCTACGCAACCGTAAGTGCGCCCGCCGGCTCGTCCGCCGAAGGCTCCCGACACGACGCGTGCCCGCCCAACGCGCCCGTCCAGCGCGTATCCGTCCCCAGGAGCAAGACCGTGACCATCGCCCCTGTGCAGAGCAGCCCGTCGCTCGGATCGAGCGGCTGGACCGACACGCGGCTCATCCTGGCCCTCGAAGAGGTCGTCGAGAAGGAGCTCAACCGCCACCTGGGCGTGGCCAAGGAGTGGATGCCGCACGAGTTCGTGCCGTGGAGCCAGGGCCGTGACTTCGACGGCGTGCTGGGCGGCGAGGCCTGGTCGCTGGACCAGTCCCAGGTGACCCCGCTCGGCCGGGTCTCGCTGGTGGTGAACCTGCTGACCGAGGACAACCTGCCCAGCTACCACCACGAGATCGCGACCATGTTCGGCCGCGAGGGCGCCTGGGGCACCTGGGTGCACCGCTGGACCGCCGAGGAGGGCCGGCACGGAATAGCCATCCGCGACTTCCTGCTCGCCACCCGGGCCGTCGACCCGGTGGAGCTGGAGCGGGCCCGGATGTCCCACATGTCCGAGGGCTTCGAGTCCGACAACTCGCACAGCATGCTCCACTCGGTCGCGTACGTGGCCTTCCAGGAGCTCGCGACCCGCATCTCGCACCGCAACACCGGCAAGTACGCGGGCGACCCGCTGGCCGACCAGCTGCTGGCGAAGATCGCCAACGACGAGAACCTGCACATGGTCTTCTACCGGAACCTGCTGAAGGCCGCCCTGGAGATCGCCCCGGACCAGGCCATGCGCGCCATCGCCGACGTGGTGGTCAACTTCCGGATGCCCGGCCACGGCATCCCCGGCTTCGAGCGCGCCGCCGCCCAGATCGCCATCGGCGGGGTGTACAACCTGCGCATCCACCACGACGACGTGCTGCAGCCGGTGCTGCGCAAGCTGCGCGTGATGGAGCTCGACGGCCTCGGCCCGGAGGGCCTGCTGGCGCAGAACGAGCTGGGCGTCTTCCTGGACGGGCTGGACGGACAGGCGCGCAAGTTCGAGGAGCGCCAGGCCGCGCTGCTGGCCCGCCGGGAGGCCCGCCGCAACGCGGGCTAGCAGGTCGGCCGGGACGGTGGCCAGGACGGCGACCGGGACGCCGGCGGGGGCGCTCCCGCCGGGCCGTCACGCCCCCTGGAGGAGGGGGCGGAGTGGGTGGATTTTCCGTGGTTTGCCCCGGAAGATTCTGAACGTGACCAAGCTCACATCGTGTCGCTCCGCGATTCCGGGTGACCCCGGAGAGTGATCACCCCATCGGGGCAGCCGATCGCCGTCCGTGACCGGAATCCGGCCTGCCGTCGGTCCGCAGGATTGGTCGGCATCGCTGGTGGGCAAGGGATTGGGCGGACACCAGTACGGCTTCCGATCACTGTGAGTCGCCGGTTCAGAGGGCTCACGGCGGGTCGAAGATGGCCCAGCGTGAGGCCTTCCGCGCCCTGGAGGATCACCCCAACGGAGCCCTGGCTGAGTGTCGATTGAGTAACAGGGCTTGAAGTAAGGCAAAATCTCCGCCTCGGGTCGGGCACAAGACCGACCCCCCATGCGTTACGTGCGCTGGAGATACCGCACACACCGCACAAACCCGGAGGGGGAGAGCGACAATGGCAACCGACTACGACACCCCACGCAAGACCGACGACGAGCTCAACGAAGACAGCATCGAGGAGCTCAAGGCTCGGCGGAACGACAAGGGCGGCGGCTCCGTCGACGTCGACGAGTTCGACGCCGCCGAGGGCATGGAGCTTCCCGGTGCCGACCTCTCGAACGAGGAACTCGCCGTCCGTGTCCTGCCCAAGCAGGCGGACGAGTTCACCTGCATGAGCTGCTTCCTGGTTCACCACCGCAGCCAGCTCTACAGCGAGAAGAACGGCAACCCGATCTGCCGGGACTGCGGCGCCTGAGCACCGCAGCGGACAGCGCCAGGTGCCCGTGGCTCCCGCGGCACCGGCACACCGCCCCTTCCGGCCCCGGGCAGCGGGGCCGGACGGCAGGTCCGCGGACCGTCCTCGCGGACGGGCCCGGGAGGACGGAGTCGGTCGGCCGCGTGCCGGTCAGGACAAAGTCGTAGGGACGGTCCCGCAGCAGCGGAACCGTCCCTCTCGGTCTTTCGGGGCCTGTGCGCGTCGGCTAGGTACGGGCGCCGCGCCGGGCCTCCTCCAGCGCCTCGGCCAGCTTCATCGGCGAGCGGGTCGACAGGTACAGGTAGGGCGTCGGGTCGGCCGGGTCGCTCACCTCGACCCGCAGCGCCGTCGGGACGTAGCTGCGCAGCAGCATGAAGGCGCGGGGATCGGCCTTCGGGCCGCGCCAGGCCGCCGCCTCGGTGGGGCTCAGCGCGTGGGCGGCGCCCAGCGCCTCCACCGGGATCCGGGCCGGTCCGGCCACCAGCGAGCCCTGCACCACGCGGATCCGGGCCGAGCCGTAGCTGCTGATCGCCACCGCGCCGACGGCGATGCCGACCACCAGGCCGACCAGGGCGGCCGGCCCGCTGACCCGGATCAGGATCAGTGCGAGGGTCAGACCGACTGCGACCGGGAGCAGCAACCAGGAGCGCGGCACCGTGAGGCGTTCGTCGTACATGCCCTCCATTGTGGGCGCCCTGACGCCCGGGTCGGGACGCCACCCCCACCGGAGGGCTTGCTACCCCTGGGTAGGCTGGCGAGCCGTGACCGGTACGACCACCCCCACGACCCCCACCGACCGGCCGGCGCCCGCGTTGCCGCCGACCCCGACCACCCCGCCGCCGGACGCCGTGATCCCGGAGCGCCACCCCCACGCGCCCGCCCCCGGCACCCGCCTCGGCTCCCACTACGAGCACTGCTTCGGTTGCGGCCCCCAGCACCCCGGCGGTCTGCGGATCGACGCGGTCGCCGGCGAGGGCCTGGACGTCACCGCCGAGTTCCGCGTCCGGGACGTCCACCAGGGCGGTCCCGGGCTGGCCCACGGCGGCCTGCTGACCACGGCGATGGACGAGACCCTCGGAACGCTGAACTGGCTGCTGCACGCCCCCGCGGTGACCGGCCGGCTGGAGACCGACTTCCTCAGCCCGGTGCCCGTCGACTCGGTGCTGCACCTGCGCGCCTGGATCACCGGGGTGCACGGCCGCAAGATCTACAGCGCCGCCGAGGGGCGGATCGGGGGCCCGGACGGACCGGTCGCCGTGCGTGCTCAGGCACTGTTCATCCAGGTGAAGCTGGAACACTTCACCACGCACGGTCGTCCCGAGGACATCGAGAAGGTCCTCGACGACCCGGATCTGATGAAGCGCGCACGAGCCTTTGAGGTGAACCCTTGAGCGAGACCCCCCGTCCGCAGCTGGACGTCCTGATCAGGCGCATCGACGGCGAGCTGCCGCTGCCCGAGTACGCGCAGCCCGGGGACGCCGGTGCCGACCTGCGGACCACAGTCGACGCCGAGCTGGCCCCCGGCGAGCGGGCGGTGCTCCCCACCGGCATCGCCGTCGCCCTGCCGGACGGCTACGCGGCCTTCGTCCACCCGCGCTCCGGGCTGGCAGCTCGTTGCGGAGTTGCTCTCGTGAACGCCCCGGGGACGGTCGATGCCGGGTACCGTGGAGAGATCAAGGTGATCGTCGTCAATCTGGACCCGCGCGAGGGGGTCAGCTTCCGCCGAGGGGACCGGATCGCCCAGCTGGTCATCCAGCAGGTCGAGAAGGCCCGCTTCCACGAGGTGGCCGAGCTGCCTGGGTCGGCACGTGCCGAGGGCGGGTTCGGGTCGACCGGTGGCCACGCCGCGGTCTAGCATTCCCGCGGCCTCGCAGGAAGCCGAGCAGGTATTCGCATCGGTCTTGGACCGGGAAGGACAGTGACCGTGTTCCGTCGTCGCCAGAAGAGCGAGGACGCTGTCGAGCAGCTCGCCGACGACGCCATCAGCGCCGACGAGACGCCCGATGACGTCGAAGGTTCCGCCGAGAGCGAGAACGTGACCGAGCTGGACCCGGCCGACAGGGTCGGCCTGCCGGCAGCCCCGCGGCCGGACGGCCCGTGGGACCACTCCGAGCTGGAGACGCCGGAGGAGGGACGGGTCGACCTCGGGGGTCTGCTGGTCCCCGGCGTCGAGGGCATGGAACTGCGCGTCGAGGTCGCCGGAGACGCGATCGTCGCGGCGACCCTCGTGCTCGGCAACAGCGCCATCCAGCTCCAGGCCTTCGCGGCCCCGAAGTCGGAGGGCATCTGGGGGGAGGTCCGCGAGGAGATCGCCAACGGCATCACCGCGCAGGGCGGCCAGGTCGAGGAGGAGGAGGGCCCGCTCGGCTGGCACCTCCGCGCCCAGGTCCCGGTGCAGCTGCCGGACGGCACCCAGGGCGTGCAGCTGGTGCGCTTCGTCGGCTGCGACGGCCCGCGCTGGTTCCTGCGCGGCGTGATCTCGGGCCAGGCCGCCGTGCAGCCCGAGATGGCCGGGATCCTGGAGCAGGTCTTCCGGCAGACCGTCGTCGTCCGCGGCGAGACCCCGATGGCTCCGCGCGACCCGATCGTGCTGAAGCTCCCCGAGGACGCCCAGATGGTGGCCGACGGTGGCGGGGCTGCTGCCGCCGCGGCCGAGGGAGAGGGCCGCTACGGCTCGCTCGACCCGTTCTCGCGCGGTCCGGAGATCACCGAGGTTCGCTGACCCTCGCGAGGATCATCTCCGCGGATCGCCTCCGCCCGGAGCCCCGGGCGGAGGCGATTTGCATGTGGCGGGCTGGTCCCCGTACAGTTCCGGAGTCGCCGCGGGAGACCGGGGCGACAAAGCGGAAAGCGAATCCGATGAATGAAACTCCGGAAAACGGAGCGGAAAACATCTGATAAGCTTGAAACACGAAAGAACGAAGCGCCCGGAGGGCCCGCTGGAAGGCGGTCCGAAGGAAGCGTCCGTTCCTTGAGAACTCAACAGCGTGCCAAAAGTCA